>JANQLT010000161.1 GCA_028280455.1 Kiloniellales bacterium | reverse complement strand
TTCTCGGCAAGCAGGCAATCGACGACGACGCCAACCAGACCGGACAGATGCTCGCCGCCCTGCTCGGCTGGCCGCAAGGCACCTTCGCCTCGGAAATCGAAATTGGCGATGGCTCGATGACCGTTGTCCGCGAAGTTGACGGCGGTCTGCAGACCGTCAAGCTGACCATGCCGGCTATCGTTACAACCGACCTGCGCCTGAACGAGCCACGCTACGCTTCGCTGCCGAACATCATGAAGGCCAAGAAGAAGCCGATCGAGAGCCTGTCTCCGGGCGACCTCGGCGTCGACGTGACGCCGCGCCTGACCGTGCTCAAGGTCGAGGAGCCGGAAAGCCGCAAGGCGGGTGTGCGGGTCGAGAGCGTCGAGGCCCTGGTCGAGAAACTGCGTAACGAAGCGAAGGTGATCTGATGTCCGTCCTGGTCATCGCCGAACACGACAACGCGGCGCTCAAGGCCGCGACCCTCAACACGCTGGCCGCGGCGAGCGAGATCGCCGGCCACGGCGCGGGCGACGTCCACGTCCTGGTCGCCGGCGAAGGCTGCGGCGCGGTCGCCGAAGAGGCCGCCAAGTGCGCCGGCGTCGCCAAGGTGCTGCTGGCCGACAGCGCCGAGTACGGCCATCGCATAGCCGAGAACATGGCGCCGCTGATCGTCAAGCTGGCCGGCGGCTACAGTCATGTCTTGGCCGCCGCCATGACCTCGGGCAAGAACGTCATGCCGCGGGTCGCCGCCCTGCTCGACGTGCAGCAGATCTCCGACATCAGCGCGGTGGTCTCGGCCGACACCTTCGTGCGGCCGATCTACGCCGGCAACGCCATGGCGACGGTGCAGTCGGGCGACTCGGTGAAGATCGTCACCGTGCGCATCTCGACCTTCGAGCCGGTCGCCGCCGAGGGCGGCTCGGCGCCGGTCGAGGCGGTCGAGGCGACCGGCGACAGCGGCTTCACGAGCTTCCTCGGTGCGGCCCTGACCGAGTCCGAGCGGCCGGAGCTGACCAGCGCCCGGATCGTCATCTCCGGCGGCCGCGGCATGCAGAGCGGCGACAACTTCGCCATGCTGGAGAAGGTGGCCGACAAGCTGGGCGCCGCGGTCGGCGCCTCGCGCGCCGCCGTCGACGCGGGCTTCGTGCCGAACGACTACCAGGTCGGCCAGACCGGCAAGGTGGTCGCGCCCGACCTCTACATCGCGGTCGGCATCTCCGGTGCCATCCAGCACCTGGCCGGCATGAAGGACTCCAAGGTCATCGTGGCGATCAACAAGGACGAGGAGGCGCCGATCTTCCAGGTCGCCGACTACGGCCTGGTCGCCGACCTCTTCGACGCCGTCCCGGAATTGGAGAAGGCCCTCTAGCGCGGCGCGGCAACAGCGGCCCCAAGGACCGGCCGGCAGCGCGCGAGGCAAGAGGCCTCGACCGCCGGATGGGCTTGCGGGCCAGGATCTCGGTCAAGCAAGGGCACGATGGAGGCCCGAGGCATCATGGAAGCAAGCAGCGGACACAACCTGACACCTGAGGTCAACAGCGTCGGCGTGATCGGCGCCGGGCAGATGGGCGGCGGCATCGCCCACGTCTGTGCGCTTGCCGGCTACAACGTCAAGCTCTCCGACGTCGACGAGAGCCGCCTGGACCAGTCGCTGGCGACCATGGACGAGAACATGGAGCGCCAGGTCGCCAAGGGAAAGATCAGCAACGACGACAAGCGGAAGGCGCTCGGCCTGATCGAGACCGGCACCGAGATCAGCATCTTCTCCGGCTGCGACGTGGTGATCGAGTCGGCGACGGAGAACGAGGAGCTGAAGAAGCAGATCCTGCGCGACCTCTGTCCGCACCTGAAGCCCGAGGCGCTGATCTGCACCAACACCTCGTCGATCTCGATCACGCGGCTCGCCTCGGTCACCGACCGGCCCGGCCAGTTCATGGGCATGCACTTCATGAACCCGGTGCCGCTGATGAAGCTGGTCGAGCTGATCCGCGGCATCGCGACCGACGAGCCGACCTTCAAGACGATCCAGCACATGACCGTCCGCCTCGGCAAGACCTCGGCGACGGCCGAGGACTTCCCCGCCTTCATCGTCAACCGAATCCTGCTGCCGATGATCAACGAGGCGGTCTATGCGCTTTACGAGGGCGTCGGCGGCGTCGAGTCGATCGACACGGCGCTGCGACTCGGCGCGAACCACCCGATGGGCCCGCTCGAGCTGGCCGACTTCATCGGCCTCGACACCTGCCTGGCGGTCATGCAGGTGCTCTACGACGGCCTGGCCGACACCAAGTACCGGCCCTGCCCGCTGCTGGTGAAGTACGTCGAGGCCGGCTGGGTCGGCCGCAAGTCGGGCCGCGGCTTCTACGACTACTCGACCGACACGCCCGTCCCGACCCGCTGAAGGGCTTCTGAAATGGTGCCAGCCGCCACCCTCGCCCTTCGACAGGCTCAGGGTGAGGGTGAGCATTTTCAGCAGCTTAACCTCACCCTGAGCCTGACGAAGGGTGAGCCTGACGAAGGGTGAGCTTGGTGAAGGACGCGAGGCCTTGTCAGCGGCCTAACAAATCACCTCAGCCGCTGGTCCGGACCGGCGTCTCGAAGTCCGCCGGCCGCTCCAGGTACCAGCGGATCAGCGCCTTGGCCTCTTCCGAGTCCCACTCGGCCGGCCCCTGCAGGCCGCCGACCAGGCGGCCCTCGCGGTCGATCAGGTAGGTGGTCGGCAGGCCGCGCAGGCCGAAGGCGCGGGCCACGGCGCCGCGCCGGTCCATGTAGAGCGCGAGGTTGTCGAGCTCGTGCTCGGCCAGGAAGGCCTCGGCCAGGGCCTGCTTCCGGTCCTCCGAGACCGCGACCACGTCGAGGCCTTCCGGGCCGAGCGCGGCCTGCAGGCGGTCCAGCGAGGGCATCTCGCGCACGCAAGGGGCGCACCAGGTGGCCCAGAAGTTGAGCAGCACGACCCGGCCCCGGAAGTCGGCCAGGGCGACCTCGCTGCCGTCGCCCCGCAGGGCCGGCTCCTGGGGCGCTGGCAAGGGCTCCTCGGCCAGACTAAAGTTGTCGGCGAAGACGCCCTCAAGCGGCGGCCCCGCCTCGGCCCGCGCCGGGGCGAGAGGCGCCGTCAGAGCGGCGGCGATGACGAGCGCGAGCGCCGCGAGGCGCTGTCCCATCGACATGGCGGAGCCGGACGAGCTGGAGATGGCCGATCGCGAGGACACGAGGGTGGAGGCCGAGGGCCCGGCGGAGACCGCCGGAGGCCCGGATTCGGCAGCCGACTCGGCTGCAGGTTCGGCCGGGGCCAACCCGCTGTGGGGCGGCCGCTTCGCGTCCGGCCCGGCCGAAGTCATGGAACGGATCAATGCCTCCATCGATTTCGACCGCCGCCTCTATGCCCAGGACATCAAAGGATCCCAAGCGCACTGCCGGATGCTGGTGCGCCAGGGGATCCTGTCCGAAAGAGATGGGGAGGCCATCGTCGCGGGTCTAGACACGATCTTGCGAGAAATCGAGGCCGGCGACTTCGTCTTCGAGGCGGCGCTCGAGGACATCCACATGAACATCGAGGCGCGCCTCAAGGTGCTGGTCGGCGAGGCCGCCGGCCGCCTGCACACGGCGCGCTCGCGCAACGACCAGGTGGCGACCGACTTGCGCCTCTGGGTGCGCGACGAGATCGACGCCCTGGACGCGGCCTTGCAAGCGCTGCAGGCCGCCCTGCTCGACCAGGCCGAGGCCCATGCCGACGCCATCATGCCGGGCTACACCCACCTGCAGCCGGCCCAGCCCGTGACCTTCGGCCACCACCTGATGGCCTACGTCGAGATGATCGGCCGCGACCGCGGCCGCTTCGCCGACGCCCGCATCAGGCTCAACGAGTCGCCCCTGGGCGCCGCCGCCCTGGCCGGCACCTCCTTCCCGATCGACCGCGAGGCGACCGCGGCGGCCCTGGGCTTCGAGCGGCCCATGGCCAACTCGATCGACGCCGTCTCGGACCGCGACTTCGCCCTGGAGTTCATGGCCTCGGGCGCGATCCTCGCCCTGCACCTCTCGCGCCTGGCCGAGGAGCTGGTGCTCTGGTGCAACGACGGCTTCGGCTTCGCGACCCTGTCGGACGCCTACACCACCGGCAGCTCGATCATGCCGCAGAAGCGCAACCCCGACGCCGCCGAGCTGGTGCGCGGCAAGGCGGGCCGGGTGATCGGCGCGCTGACCGCCCTGCTGGTGGTCATGAAGGGCCTGCCCCTCGCCTACGGCAAGGACATGCAGGAAGACAAGGAGCCGATCTTCGACTGCGCCGACACCCTGGCGCTCAGCGTCGCGGCCATGACCGGCATGCTGCGCGACCTGGAGCCGAACCGCGCCGCCCTCGCCCGGGCGACCGAGGCCGGCTTCATCACGGCGACGGACCTGGCCGACTGGCTGGTGCGCGCCCTCGGCCTGCCCTTCCGCGAGGCCCATCACGTCACCGGCGAAATCGTTCGGCGCGCCGAGGCGCGGAACTGCCGACTGGAGGATCTGCCCTTGGACGAATTGCAGCAGGTCGAGCCGCGCATCACGGCCGCGGTGAGCGAGGTCTTGAGCGTCGAGCAGGCCGTCGCCAGCCGCACCAGTTTCGGCGGCACGGCACCGGCACGGGTGCGCGAGGCCGTCGCCGCCGCCAGGAAGCGCTTCCTATGACCGGCGCGAGCCGACAGGCCGCGACGGCCGCGCTCCTGGCCCTGCTGCTGCTGGCCGGGCCGATCGCCTGCGGCAAGCGCGGCGCCCTGGAGCCGCCGGAAGGCCGCGAGGCCGAGTTCCTCTATCCGGGCAGCTACCCGGCGCCGAGCGTCGTCGCGCCGCGCGCGTCCACCGCCGAGGAAGAGGCCGCCCCGGCCGAAGACCAGGGTCTCAGGCCGCGCCGCTCCAAGGTCTCGCCCTTCCCGGGCGACGAGGAGGTGGAAACCACCGTCTTCGGGCCGGTGTCGAGCGAATGATCGCCTTCGGCTACCGCGACGCTCGGCTGCACGCCGACGAGCTGCCCCTCGAGCGCCTGGCCGAGGCGGTCGGCACGCCCTTCTACTGCACCTCCTTGAGCGCGGTGGAGCGGACCTACGGCGCCATCGTCGAGGCCTTCCAGGGCCTGGACGTCAGCGTCTGCTATGCGCTCAAGGCCAACTCGAACCTCGCCGTGCTGCGCAGCCTGGCCAAGCTCGGCGCCGGCGCCGACGTGGTCTCGGAAGGCGAGCTGCGCCTCGCCCTGGCCGCCGGCATCCCGGCCGAGCGGATCGTCTTCGCCGGCGTCGGCAAGACCGAGCGCGAGCTGGCCTTCGCCCTGGACAGCGGCATCGCCCAGATCAACGTCGAGTCCTTCCCCGAGCTGGCCCTGCTCGACCGCGTCGCCCAGGCGCGCGGCCGGACGGCGCCGGTGGCGCTGCGCATCAACCCGGACGTCGACGCCCGGACCCACGAGAAGATCTCCACCGGCAAGGCCGAGAACAAGTTCGGCATCGAGATCGACCGGGCCGCGGAGGCGGCCAGGCTGGCCCACAGCCTGCCCGGGATCGCGCTCAAGGGGCTCGCCGTGCACATCGGCTCGCAGCTCACCGAGCTGCAGCCCTTCCGCAGCGCCTTCGAGCGCATGGCCGAGCTGTTCCGCGCGCTGAAGGCCGAGGGCTTGCCGCTCAGCGAGCTCGACCTCGGCGGCGGACTGGGGATCCCCTACCAGGACGAGGCGCCGCCCCATCTCGGCGACTACGCCGACATGATCCGCGAGGTCTGCGGCGGCCTCGGCGCCCGCCTGCAGATCGAGCCCGGCCGCGCCATGGTCGGCAACGCCGGCCTGCTGGTCAGCCGTGTCATCTATGTGAAAGAGGGCGCGGCGCGGCGCTTCCTGATCATCGACGCGGCCATGAACGACCTGATCCGGCCGCCGCTCTACGACGCCTGGCACGACGTCATGCCGCTGCGCGAGCCGCCGCCGGGGGCGCCCCTGGCGCCGGTCGACATCGTCGGGCCGATCTGCGAGACCGGCGATACCCTGGCCCGGCAGCGCCCCCTGCCGCCCCTGGAGGCCGGCGATCTCCTCGCGATTTGTTCAACGGGTGCCTATGTTTCGGTCATGGCTTCCAGCTATAATTCGCGGCCTCTGGCGCCCGAGGTGGTGGTCCGCGGCGGGGATTGGGCCGTGGTGCGACCGCGCCAGAGCTTCGAGGAGCTGATCGGCCGCGACCGGCTGCCGGATTGGCTGGAGGAATCGGGGGCGAGCGATCGTCAAAGGGCCGTCGAGGGCGTCGCCTGACGGCCCGGATAGGCCCAGAGAAAGGCCTGGAAAGGAGCGAGCAGATCCCGATCTCACGGCAGAGACCATCCCCCGACGCCTCTGATGTCCATGGCGCGGGCAAGCCGCGCGGCGCGCGTCTCGGCCTGAACCTCTTCCTGACGCGGGCGACCTTGCTGTTCGAGACGCTGCTGCGCTGCCTCTGGCGCGCCGGCCTGGTCGTCGGGCTGTTCGTCGCCCTGGCCCTGCTCGACCTGCTGCCGGCCCTGCCCGGCTGGCTGCACGGCCTGCTGCTGGTGACCCTGGCCATCGCCTTCCTGCTGGCGCTCTGGCGCGGCTTCGCCGGCTTCCACTGGCCGAGCTTCGCGGAAGCCGGTCGGCGCCTGGAGCAGGACGCCGGCGTCGCCCATCGGCCCCTGACCGCGATCGACGACCGCCTGGCCGGCGGCGGCGGCGACCGGGCCACCGAGGCGCTCTGGCAGGAGCATCGCCGGCGCCTGCTGAGCCGTCTGTCGCAGCTACGCGCCGGCAAGCCGCACCCGGTCATGGCGGCGGTCGACCCGCGGGCCCTGCGCGCCCTGGTCGCGCTGCTGCTGGTCGTCGGCGTCGCCCTCGGCCACGCCGACTGGCGCGAGCGGCTGTCGGCCGCCTTGCAGCCCAGCATCGCGGTGGCCGAGGTGGCGGGCCCGGCCAGCCTCGACGTCTGGGTCAACCCGCCGGCCTACACCGAGGTCGCGCCGATGCTGCTCGACCCGAGCCTGACCGGCGACGGCGCCGCCCTGGCGATCCCGGTCAACAGCACGATCCTGGCCCAGGTGCAGGGCGGCCGCGGCGAGCCGAGCCTGGCGATCGACGAGGCCGTGCGGCCCTTCGAGACCATCGCCGAGAACACCTATCGCCTGAGCCACGACCTCCTGGCCGGCGACCGCCTGGCGGTGCGCCAGGACAACGAGGAGCTCGCCGCCTGGCCGATCGAAGTCGTGCCCGACCTGGTGCCGGAGATCGAGTTCCTCTCGCCGCCCGGCCGCACGGACCGCGCGATCCTGCGGCTCGAGTACCTGGCCGAGGACGACTACGGCCTGGTCTCGGTCAACGCGCGCATCACCCGCATCGACAAGCCGGAGGCCGAGCCGATCGAGCTGGCCCTGCCGCTGCCGGGCAGCAACGTGCGCGACGCCGAGAACAGCTCCTATCATGACCTGACGCCGCATCCCTGGGCCGGCATCGCGGTCGAGATCACGCTGACGGCGCAGGACGCCGCCGAACAGGTCGGCGAGAGCGACCCGGTCCGCACCGTGCTGCCCGAGCGCATCTTCAACCACCCGGTGGCCCGCGCCCTGGTCGAGCTGCGCAAGCAGCTCACCCTGGATCCCGAGGCCCGCCTGCCGGTGGTGCGCGCGCTCTCCGAGCTCTACCGCCGGCCGGATCACTTCTTCCACGACATCGTGGTGGCGCTCGCCCTGCGGGTCGCCGAGCGGCGGCTGATCCACGACGGCAGTGAAGAGGCCGTGCCGCAGGTGCAGCAGCTCCTCTGGGACACCGCCCTGCGCATCGAGGACGGCGAGCTTTCGATCGCCGAGCGCGATCTCCGCAACATCCAGCGGCAGCTTCAGGAGGCCCTGGCCGAGGGCGCCTCCGACGAGGAGATCCAGCAGCTCATGGACGCCCTGGAAGACGCCATCTCGCGTTTCCTGCAGGCGCTCACCGAGCAGCTCCAGCAGCAGATGGCCGAGGGCGAGGAGACGCAGCCGCTCGGCCCGAACACGCAGCTCATGGACAGCTCGCAGCTACAGGAGCTGCTCGACCAGGCCCGCGAGATGGCCCAGAGCGGCGCCCGCGACGCCGCCCGCGAGCTGCTGTCGCAACTGCAGAACATCCTCGAGAACCTGCGCGCCATGCCCTTCGGCCAGATGATGACCGGCGAAGGCCAGGACGCCCTGCAGACGCTGCGCAACCTGGAAGAGCTGATGCAGCGCCAGCAGGAGCTGCTCGACCGCAGCCACCAGCGCGCCCAGCAGGGCCAGCAAGGCCAGTCGCAGCCCGGTGGCGAGGGCGAGCAGGGCCAGCCGCGCATGGGCCAGGGCGGCGAGCAGAGCGGCCGACAGGGCCGTCAGGGCCAGGGGCGCCAGTCGCAAAGCGGCGACGCCGGGCTGCAGGAGGCCCTGCGCCGCGAGCTGGGCGAGCTGATGCGCCGGCTCGGCGATGCGCTGGGCGACATCCCGCGGCCGCTCGGCCGCGCCGAGCAGGCCATGCGCGAGGCCCGCGACGCCTTGGGCCGCGGCCAGCCCGGCCAGGCCATCGACCCGCAGACCCGCGCCCTCGACCAGCTCCAGCAGGGCATCCAGGATTCCGCCCAGGCCTTCATGGAGCAGATGGGCCCCGGCCAGGGTCAAGGCCAGGGCACGGTCGGCATGCAACAAGGCCCCGGCCGCGACCCGCTCGGCCGGCAAACCGGCGAGGGCGGGCTCGAGGCCCTGGAAGGCGTGCGCATCCCCGACCGCATGGAGATCCGCCGGGCCCGCGAGATCCTCGACGAGCTGCGCCGCCGCCGCGGCGAGCGCTCCCGCCCGACCCCCGAGCTCGACTACATCGACCGGCTGCTGCAGCAGTTTTGATCGGCGGTGGCGGCTCGGCGGCGGGCCCGATCCTCAATGCCGCGCAAAGACCCTCATGCTGAGCCTGACGAAGCATGAGCGGCTCGCACCCGTTCGAAGGCCCGAACTCCCTCGTCGATGGACCCTCGGGCCTTCGCCCGCCGAAGGGCTTCGGCCCGCAGGCGGGTCAAGCCCGAGGGTGACCAACCTTCTGCAGAGAACCGCTTGTCAGAAAGCCCTAAGCGTCGACGCCTTGGGTCAGCGCTTCGTCGGCGGCGTCGCAGATCTCTTGCAGGCTGAAGGGCTTGGTGACGACCTGGCAGATCAGCTCGTCGAGGTTGTGCGCGCGCTGCCGCTCGGCGGCGTAGCCGGTCATCAGCAGGATCGGCAGCTCCGGGCGGTCGCTGGCGACCTTGAGGGACAGGCCGATGCCGTCGAGGCCGGGCATGACGATATCGGTGATCAGCAGGTCGAACGCCCGGCCGTCGAGCATCTCGAGCGCCTCGACGCCGTCGCAGACCGCCGTCACCTCGTGGCCACGATGGGTCAAGGCGCGCAGCACGAAGGATCGCACCGCCGGGTCGTCTTCGGCGATCAGGATCCGAGCCATGGTCTGCTCTCCGTTCGGATCGGCCCCGAGGGGCCGCGTTACGCCGTCGCTCATATCGCGGAGTCCTATCCGGCCGCTGTGGGGGAAATCACTAGCTTCCCGCCAGCGCGAGGGGACAGGCACGGGGCTCGGGAGCGCGCAGCGTCGCGCGACGCTAGGCCAGCGGCCTTAAGGATCGGTTAAACCTGATTAAGTGCGGGCTTTGTACCAGCCCGCGATGAGTGGAACTCATCACAGGCTGTACGGCGTTCAGACGCCACGCGGGCTTTCCTCGCTTCGCTGCGGACGCGCGGTCGCGCTTGCCAAAGCTCAA
>JANQLT010000146.1 GCA_028280455.1 Kiloniellales bacterium | reverse complement strand
GCCTCGATGCCGCCGACGCCCCAGCCGAGCACGGCCAGGCCGTTGACCATGGTGGTGTGGCTGTCGGTGCCGACCAGGGTGTCCGGGAAGGCCACCGTCTTGCCGTCACTCTCCTTGGTCCAGACCACCTGGGCCAGGTATTCGAGATTGACCTGATGGCAGATGCCGGTGCCCGGCGGCACCACGCGGAAGTTGTCGAAGGCGCTCTGGCCCCAGCGCAGGAACTCGTAGCGCTCGCCGTTGCGCTCGAACTCCCGCTCGACGTTGGTCTTGAAGGCGCCGGGCCCGCCGAAGGCGTCGACCATCACCGAGTGGTCGATCACCAGGTCGACCGGCGACAGCGGGTTGATCTTCTGCGGGTCGCCGCCTAGCTCGGTCATGGCCTGGCGCATGGCCGCCAGGTCGACCACGGCGGGCACGCCGGTGAAGTCCTGCATCAGCACCCGCGCCGGCCGGTAGGCGATCTCCCGGTCCGAGCGCTTGGCCTCGAGCCAGGCGCCCATGGCCTTGATGTCCTCGAGGGTCACCGAGCCGCCGTCCTCGTGGCGCAGCAGGTTCTCCAGCAGCACCTTGAGCGAGAAGGGCAGCCGCTCGATCCCGCCGAGGCCCGCCTCGGCCGCCGCCGGCAGCGAGAAGTAGTCGTAGGAAGTGCCGTCGACCTCGAGGGTCCGGCGGGTCTTCATGGAGTCGATGGATTGGCTCACAGGCAGGGGCCTCCGAGATGGGGCGCCATTGCGGCGCAGCGTGGATGGGCTTCGGGGCTGCCCGTTAACTAAGGGATGCCGCCGGTTAAGTCCAGGTTTCGCGCTGCAGCATGGGGTGGGGGAAAGCCGGCACACGGCCGGTGACCGGGGAGGTCAGGCGTCGGCCAGCTCGAGCCGCCGCTCGACCCGCTCCAGGCGGCTATCCATACGGTCCATCCGTCAATGGACTCCCGCGAGTCCCTCCTCGACGGCCGTCAGCCCGACCTTCATGTCCAGCAGATCGGCCCGTATCTCTCGCTGTCCGCCGTGCAGAGACTGAAGCTCGCCGCGGATCAAACGGAGCTGCTCTAGGACCAGATTGTTGACGCCTTCTTCCATGGCAGAAGTCTGCCAAAGAACGTGAGCGTGTGCCATCTGTGCTGTGATTGGGCGTTCCGGAAAGCCGGCCTATTTGCCCTGCCCCGTCGTCATCGGGATGTGCTCCGGCGCCAGGAAGTAGGACGACTCGCCGATGCCCTCGGCGGCGAAGGCGCGCTTGACGCTGTCGCGGGTCTCCAGGCTGGCGAGCAGGGCCTTGAGGTGCGGCCGGGCGTGCACGGCCTCGGGGTCGAGCGGGTCGTCGCGCGGGGCCATGAGGGACCAGCGGACGCAGCCGCCGAGGTAGAAGTCACAGACGGACAGCGTGTCGCCGAGCAGCCAGGGCCCGCCGTGGCCGTCGATATGCTCCTCGACCAGGTGGAGGTGCTGGCGCATGCGGTCGTGGATCTTCGGGCGAACCCGATCGGCGAAGTCGGTGCCGACGTAGCGTTCCGTGTAGTACTGGATCTGCGCGTCGGCGTGGATCGTGTTGGAGAGCAGGAACAGCCACCTGAGGAAGACCGCGCGTCCCGGGCGATCGTCGATCGAGGGCGCCAGGCATCCGGTCAGGTCCGCCAGGTAGAGCAAGATCGCCGCGGTCTCGGACAACACGATGCCGCTGCGCTCGTCGATCACGACGGGGACCAGGCCGCGCGGGTTGAGCTTGCGGAAGGCCGGGCTGTGCTGCTCGCCGGACGCCGTGTCGACCAGCTCGTCGCGGTAGGGCAGGCCGAGCTCCTCCAGCGCCATGCGCACGACGTGGCTCGCGGAGTTCCGGAAATAGTGCAGCACAAGGCTCACGGCGCGGCTCCTCGCTCAACGGGTTGCTCGGCAAAGCTGAGCCGAGGTGTCCGGCGGGGAGCGTCGACCTGCGCCTGAAATCGGTGGAAATGCGTCACCGGGTCTTCGTTTCCGAGAATGGCGAAGACGGAAAGGTGAGTAGTGATTCGACACGGATGAACACAGATGGACACGGATAACAAAAACCAGATCTGTTTTTCTGGAGTTATCCGTGTCCATCTGTGTTCATCCGTGTCAAACCTTCAGTTGTTCCCGCTTCTCCTAGTCATCGGTGGAAAACCCTCACGGGCGAGACGCTTGAGAGGAACAGACCCTTTACACGGATGAACAGGGATAGCCACGGATTCACACGGATAACAGAAAACCAATCAGACTCATTAGGTTATCCGTGTCCATCCGTGGGAATCCGTGTTCATCCGTGCAAGCTTCTGGTTCTTAGCCGCGCCTCTGAGTGTTGGATCCAGGCTCTGCGCTAGCCGACCAGAACCTCGGCGATGAACCCGGCCATGGCTCGCAGCACGACCTCGGGCTGCTCGGCGTGCGGGGCGTGGCCGCAGTCGGGGACCAGGAGCGGGCGGGCCGGGCCGGCGCTGCCTTGGACGATGGCCTCGACCTGGGCTTCGGTGCCGTACTGGTCGTCGGCGCCCTGGATGGCCAGGAGCGGGGAGGTGATGGCCGGCAGCCGGTCGGTCATGCGCCAGTGGCGGAAGTCGTCGCGCAGCCAGGTCTCGGTCCAGCCGCGGAACACCGTCTCGGCCTGCTCGCCGTGATAGCGGGCCAGGCGCTTGCGCAGGTTGGTCGTGCGCCAGGCCTCGTCGGCCTCGCGGATGCCGGCGAGCGTGACCTCCTCGACGAAGACGTGGGCCGCCTCGGTGATGCAGGCGACCGGGCTCTGCGGGTGGGCGGCGGCGTAGAGCAGCGCGATGGAGCCGCCGTCGGAATGGCCGACCAACAGCGGCCTGTCGATACCGCAGGCCGCCAGCACCTCGGGCAGCGCCTCCTCGGCCTCGCGGTTCAGATAGTCCGTCGGCCGCGGCAGCAGCAGCGGCTCGGAGCTGCCGAAGCCCCAGCGCTCATAGACCAGCCCCTGCAGCCCCGTCGTCGCGACCAGTGCCGCCGGAAAGCCCTTCCACTGCCCGATCGACCCGAGCCCCTCGTGCAGGAACACCAGCGTCGGCGCGTCGGCTGATAGCGCCGTGGTCGGGCGCAGCCAGCGCGCGCGTAGGCGGTGGCCGGCGGCGGTGACCTCGACGTCTTCGGTCGCCAAGGCGGCGTTGTCGTCTCTTGGCGTCACGCCAATGCCGCCTCCCGCCGAGCCAGCGCCGATGCCGGCCAGACCTTGCTGCGGCGGTAGTACTCCTCGAACGCCGGCGTGTCCGGCGGCAGGACGACCCAGGGCTGCTTGGTCGCGGTGTAGATGTGGACGTCGGGCGGGCAGGCGTCGGGGTCGTCGAGGGTGCCGACGCGGATGAAGCTGATCGCCTCGCCGCTGCCGGCGTAGAGGCTCCAGAGGGCGAGCTTGCAGGTCGGGCAGCGGACGAAGAGCTGGCCCTTGCCGCTCTCGGAGGGCGTCGGGACGCGCTCGGGCGTGCCCTGCAGGACCTCGACGCGGTCGGACTCGATCATGGCGTTGAGCGCGAAGGCCGCGCCGGTCTCGCGCTGGCACCAGCGGCAGTGGCAGCAGTGCACGAAGATCGGCGCGCTGGTCAGTCGGTATCTGATCTCCCCGCAGGCACAGCCGCCGTCCATGTCAGCCTCCTTGAGATTGCTGCGCGATGGCGCTCGGGGCCCTGTCCGAGACCCCGCGAAGCCCTCGCGCGTGCCGGGAAACACCTGATTTGACGCATTGATATGCTTGTGGTCTTGCCGTACACAAGGGTGCAAAGGGACGCAAGCGCATCCGAAAAAGCGTGAAAAGCGTCCTAGGGAGGTTAACGAATGGGTCCGGATCCGGCCAAAGGGGCGGATTGTCTGGTCGAGGCCCGTGCGGTGTCGCTGCGTTTCGGCGGCGTCGCGGCGCTGACCGACGTCTCCTTCGAAGTGCGCCCCGGCGAGCTCTTCTCGATCATCGGCCCGAACGGCGCCGGCAAGACCTCGATGCTCAACTGCATCTCCGGCCGCTACAAGCCGACCGACGGGCAGATCCTCTATCAGGGCAGGGACATCACCGGGCTCAAGCCCAACGCCCGCGCCGACCTCGGCATCGGCCGTACGTTCCAGAACCTGGCGCTGTTCAACCACATGACGGTGCTCGACAACATCATGGTCGGGCGCCACCACCTGCTGAAGAACAACTTCCTGACGGGCATGCTCTATTGGATCGGCGGCGCCCAGAAGGAGGAGCTGGAGCACCGCCGCGAGGTCGAGGACATCATCGACTTCCTGGAGATCCAGCACGTCCGCTACGCCATGGCCGGCACGCTGCCCTACGGCCTGCGCAAGCGCGTCGAGCTGGCCCGGGCGGTGGCCCTGCGGCCCGACCTGGTGCTGCTCGACGAGCCGATGGCCGGCATGAACCTCGAAGAGAAGGAGGACATGGCCCGCTACATCGTCGACCTCAACGAGGAGTGGGGCGCCTCGATCATCATGATCGAGCACGACATGGGCGTGGTCATGGACATCTCCCAGCGGGTCATGGTGCTCGACTTCGGCCGCAAGATCGCCGAGGGCCTGCCCGACGAGGTCAAGGCCCACCCGCAGGTCAAGCGCGCCTACCTGGGCGAGGACGACGACGAGGGCGGCTCGGAGGACTCACCAGGTGACCCGGCGGACGACGACGCGGCGAGGGTGGCCTGATGACGACCCCGACGACGACCCCGACGACGACCCCGACCACGACTGGCGCCTATCCGGACCTGACGCGCTTCGACACCTTCCCCAAGCTGGTGGTCCATCACGCCGCCGAGCACCCGGAGGAGATCGCCTGGCGCGAGAAGGAATTCGGCATCTGGCAGGCCTTCACCTGGCAGGACTGCGCCGACCGGATCCGCGGCATCGCCTACGGCCTCAAGACTCTCGGGGTCGAGAAGGGCGAGGTGGTCGCGCTGATCGGCGACAACCGGCCGGACTGGCTGGCCGGCGCCATCGCCGCCCATAGCCTCGGCGCGATCAGCCTCGGGGTCTATCGCGACGCCCTCGACTCGGAGGTCGAGTACCTGCTGACCTACGCCGAGGCCCACGTGGTGCTGGCCGAGGACGAGGAGCAGGTCGACAAGCTGCTGGCGCTGGAGGACCGCATCCCGACGGTCCGCCACATCGTCTATTCCGACCCGCGCGGCATGCGCAAATACGACGACCCGCGGCTGATCTCGGCGGCCGACCTGCTGGCCAAGGGGGCGGAGCTGGAATCCAAGGAGCCCAACGCCTTCAAGGAATGGGTCGAGGCGGGCGACGCGGAAGCCACCGCGATCCTCTGCACGACCTCCGGCACCACCGCCAACCCGAAGCTGGCCATGCTCTCCGCCGGCCGCTTCCTGCGGCACTGCCACGCCTACCTGCTGGCCGATCCCAAGGACGCCGACGACGAGTACGTCTCCGTCCTGCCCCTGCCCTGGATCATGGAGCAGGTCTATACCCTCGGCATGGCCTTGATCTCGCGCATGAAGGTCAACTTCGTCGAAGAACAAGACACCATGATGAACGACATGCGCGAGATCGGCCCGACCTTCCTGCTGCTGGCGCCGCGGGTCTGGGAAGCCATCGCCGCCGACGTGCGCTCGCGGATCATGGACTCCTCGCCGATCAAGCAGCGGCTCTACGGCTACGGCATGCGCGTCGGCCTCGAGGCGCTGGACCGCGGCGAGCGCTCCGGCCTGGCCTATCACCTGGTGCTGCGGGCGCTGAAGGACCGGCTCGGCTTCTCGCGCGTCCGCTCGGCGGCGACCGGCGGCGCGGCGCTGGGGCCGGAGACCTTCAAGTTCTTCCTCGCCATGGGCGTGCCGCTGCGCCAGCTCTACGGCCAGACCGAGCTGATCGGCGCCTACACGATCCACAAGCCGGACGACGTCGACTTCGACACGGTCGGCGTGCCCTTCACCGAGGAGATCGAGGTCAAGATCCACGAGCCGGACAGCGAGGGCGTCGGCGAGATCGTCACCCGCCACCCCAACATGTTCCTCGGCTACTTCAAGAACGAGGAAGCCAGCGAGGAATCGCTGAACGACGGCTGGATGCACACCGGCGACGCCGGCTATTACGACGCCAAGGGCCACCTGGTGGTGATCGACCGCATCAAGGACCTGGCGAGCACGGCGCGCGGCCTTCGCTTCTCGCCGCAGTTCATCGAGAACAAGCTGAAGTTCTGCCCCTATGTCGCCGAGGCGGTGATCCTCGGCGGCGGCCGCGACTATCTGACGACCATCATCTGCATCCGCTTCTCGATCGTCTCGAAGTGGGCGGAGAAGAACCGCATCCCCTTCACCACCTACTCCGACCTCTCGGCCCGCGACGAGGTCTACAAGCTGATCCGCAGCGAGGTGGAGAAGGTCAACGACAGCCTGCCCGAGGGCCAGCGCATCCGGAAGTTCCTGCTGCTCTACAAGGAGCTGGACGCCGACGACGGCGAGCTGACGCGCACCCGCAAGGTCCGCCGCGGCGTCATCGCCGAGAAGTACGGCGAGATCATCGACACGATCTATTCGGATGCCGATTCCGTGGACATCGACACGGTCATCACCTTCCAGGACGGCAGCAACCAGCGCATCAAGACGACATTGAACATCATCCGGCTCGACGCGGCGGCGGGCGAGCCGGCGGCCCAGGCCGCGGAGTAGCGATGCCGCAGGGGCAGGACAGCGCCGGGAAGGCCCCCGGGACGACAAGGTACAGCCAGGTTGCGTAGGGTAGGGGCGACGTGAACACGGAACTGCTGCTTCAGCTCATCGTCAACGGCGTCATCGTCGGCACGCTCTACGGCGTGGTCGCGATGTGCTTCGTGCTGATCTACAAGGCGAGCCAGATCGTCAACTTCGCCCAGGGCGAGTTCCTGCTGATCGGCGCCTGGGTCTGCTGGTGGTTCCTGACCACCTACCAGATCCCCTTCGTCTGGGGCTTCCTGCTGACCCTCGCCTTCATGATGGTCTTCGGCATCCTGCTGCAGACCGTCGTGCTCAAGCCGATGATCGGCGAGCCGATCATCTCGGTGATCATGGTGACGATCGGCCTGTCGATCTTCTTCCAGGCCCTGATGAACTGGCTGTTCGGCGTCTTCGTGCAGCCCTTCCCGCCGATCTTCGAGATCGGCAAGGTCAACATCCTGGGCCTCAACGTGCAGTCGATCTACGTCGTCGGCATGGTGATCTCGCTGGGAATCATGGTGGTCTTCGCCTGGTTCTTCAAATTCTCGCGCATCGGCCTGGCCATGCGGGCGACCGCCTTCGACCAGCAGGTCGCCCAGTCGCTGGGCATCTCGATCAAGCAGGTCTTCGCCATCTCCTGGGCCATCTCGGCCATGGTCTCCGCCGTCGCCGGCGTCGTGGTCGGCGTGGTCAACGGCGTCTCCGCCGCGCTCTCCTTCATCGGCATCAAGGTCTTCCCGGCGGTGATCCTCGGCGGCTTGGACTCGATCGTCGGCGCGGTGCTCGGCGGGCTGATCATCGGCGTGCTGGAGAACGTCGCCGAGTTCGTCGACAGCCAGTACCTCAACTGGGGCAACATGTTCACCATCGCGCCCTTCTACATCCTGATCATCATCCTCATGGTGCGCCCCTACGGC
>JANQLT010000143.1 GCA_028280455.1 Kiloniellales bacterium | reverse complement strand
GCCAGCCTCCGGATCCCGAACGCGCCTTGTCATATCGACCCAGTGGCCGATCTCATGCAGGACCGAATGGTAGAGCTGTGTTGCCCGCGCCGACTCGAGGTCCAAGTGTATGGTGTGCCCCCTGCGCGTGGTCTCGATCCGGTGCCCCGCCTCGCGAAGCCGGCTCAGTTCCAGCTCGCTATCAGGATCCTGAGATAGCGACCAAGTCAGCGGTTTCGAGAGGTTGAGGGCTTCCAGAATCAGCATCGAGCCAATCAGACCGGCGACCTCCGCGGAGTATGCCAGGCGACCCCAGACGGGGCAGAGAAGCTGCTGTTTGCGTGTCGGCTGGCGCAGATAGATGAAGCGCAGCCCTTTCCAATCCTCGCAAGGCAATCTCGCCCAGAGGTGAGCAATGTCGTCCACGGTGCAGGGATGCAGACAGTCTTCACGCGTTTCTTCGATCAGGAAGATGACTTGGACGCCCCCGATCGAACGCGTGACCTTCGCGTGCCGGCCGATCCGCTCGTAGTAAAGCTTGTCGTCCCAATGGCTCTCGGGGATGACCAGCTTGTTGTCCTGACCCTTCCCCCGCTTAGACGTGCCGATGTTCCGGTTCCGACGAGTCGGGTTCCTGCCCGCCTGCATGACAGCTCTTCCGGTTGCGAGGCCAAGAGGCTAAATCCGCACTCCTAAACGAGGCCCAAGTCCCGGGGTGCAGACTGTCCCGTCTCAGGACAGGCCTTTCTTGCCCATGTCGAGGAACTTCTTGCGGCGCTGGGCCTTGAGGCCGGGGCCGTCCTCGTGGACCAGGGACAGCAGGGCGCGCTCCAGGGCGTCGCCGACGGCCTCGATGGTCTTGGCCTTCTCCCGGTGGGCGCCGCCCAGGGGCTCCGGCACCACCTCGTCGATGACATCCAGCTCGTTCAGGTCCTGGGCGGTCAGCTTCAGGGCATCGGCGGCGGTCTCGGCCTGGTCGGCGCTGCGCCAGAGGATCGAGGCGCAGCCCTCGGGCGAGATCACCGAATAGACGGCGTGCTCCAGCATCAGGATCCGGTCGGCGACGGCGATGGCGATGGCGCCGCCCGAGCCGCCCTCGCCGATCACCACCGAGATCATCGGCACCCGCAGGTCGAGGCCGATCTCGATGGCCCGGGCGATGGCCTCGGCCTGGCCGCGCTCCTCGGCGCCGATGCCGGGATAGGCGCCGGAGGTGTCGACCAGGGTGATGACCGGCAGCTTGAAGCGCTCGGCCAGGCGCATCAGGCGCTGCGCCTTGCGGTAGCCCTCGGGCCGGGCCATGCCGAAGTTGTGCTTCACCCGGCTCTTGGTGTCGGCGCCCTTCTCGTGGCCGAGGATGACCACCGAGTAGCCGCGCAGCCGGCCGAGCCCGCCGATGATCGCGTTGTCCTCGCCGTAGAGGCGGTCGCCGGCGAGGGGCGTGAAGTCCTCGACCAGGCGGCCGATGTAGTCGCCGAAGTGGGGCCGGTCGGGGTGGCGGGCGACCAGGGTCTTCTGCCAGGGCGTCAGCTTGCCGTAGGTCTGGCGCAGCAGGCGCTCGGCCTTGCCCTGCAGGCGGCCGACCTCCTCGGCGATGTTGATCTCATCGCTGTCCGACAGGTGCCGCAGCTCCTCGATCTTGCCCTCGAGCTCGGCGATCGGCTTTTCGAATTCCAGGAAGTTGGCCATGGCGGCTTCTAACACAGGCCATCGGGGCTGACCATCGGCGCCGAGGCGCTTCCGGCAGGCTGCCGGGAATGTGCTAGCGGCCACCCTCACCCTTCGTCAGGCTCAGGGTGAGAGCGAGCATTTTCAACAACTTAACCTCATCCTGAGCCTGACGAAGGATGACCGTGGTCAAGGACGCCAGCCTCTTTCAGCAGCCCGCTAAAGTCCCTGGGTCACGGCGTCGAAGACCTGGGGATCGTCGAGGCTGCGGGCCAGGATCATGGCCCCTTCGAGGGTCGCGATCACCTGCAGGGCGGCGGCCCTGACCTGCTCCGGCGAGCGCTCGCCGGGCGCCCGGGCGAAGACGACCGAGAGCCAGCCGATGTTCTTCTCGAAGAAGTGCCTGGCCTCGGCGGCGACCGGCCGCGGCAGCTCGGCGACCTCCGCGCCGAGGAGGCCGCAGAGGCACATCTGGCCCTCGTCGACCAGGGCCCGGCGGAAGGCGCCGATGTAGCGCTCCAGCAGCGCGCTCGAGCTGACCTCGGCATCCTCGGGGTCGCCGAGCCCGGCCAGGAAGCGCTCCGTGTAGCGGCGGCCGAGGGCCGCGCCGAGCGCCTCCTTGCTCGGGAAGTGGTAGTGCACGCTGGCGGCCTTGATGCCGACCTCCTTGGCGATGTCCCGGTAGCTGAAGCCGTTGTAGCCGCCCTGCCGGGCCATGCGCTCGGCGACCCGGAGGATCTGCTCGGCCTTGTTCGGCGCCTCGGTCATGGCAGCCTCGTCAATTACCTACCAATCGTTAGATAGATCCTGGCAAGGCGCGCCGCAAGGCGGTATCCCGCTTTCTCTCTATCTATCGCCAGGCAGGTCGTCGAGCGCCCGGCGCTCGGGCATGACCGCCGATGGCGGCGTCATGGCCAGCCGCGGATAAGCCCCGAGGGCAGATGGCAGACGGTCGAGCGTCGGCGCTTGACAGGGCCCGGGCCGCCTTCGATCATCGCGGCGTTCCTAGGGGTGCCCGGTTGCGGGCTGAGATACCGAGGCGGCGGGGTGCCGCGCGGTGACCCTTCGAACCTGATCCGGGTAATGCCGGCGCAGGGAACGGAACGTGGCGCGGCACCGCCGCCCCGTCTTCACTCCCCCAGCCTCCCGGATCTCCTGACATCGAGCCCGATGGGAGGTCCGCTCATGTTGTCTCTTCACCGCCTCAAGACCCTCTTGCCGATCGCCCTCGCGGCGATCCTGATCGCCGGCCCGGCCCGGGCCGAGACGCTGACGATCCTGCTCGACTGGTTCCTCAACCCCGACCACGGTCCCCTGGTGGTCGCCATCGAGCAGGGCTTCTTCGCCGCCGAAGACCTCGAGGTCGAGCTGATCGAGCCGGCCGACCCCAACGACCCGCCCAAGCTGGTCGCCGCCGGCAAGGCGCCGGTCGCCATCTCCTATCAGCCGCAGCTCCATATCCAGGCCGCCGCGGGCCTGCCGGTGGCGCGCATCGGCACCCTGGTCGCCACGCCGCTCAGCACCCTGCTGGTGCTCGACGACAGCCCGGTCCGCAAAGTCGCCGACCTCAAGGGCCGCAAGGTCGGCTACTCGGTCGGCGGCTTCGAGGATGCCGTGCTCGGCGCCATGCTGGAGAAGGCCGGCCTCAAGCTCGGCGACGTCACCCTGGTCAACGTCAACTTCTCGCTCAGCCCCGCGCTGCTCGCCGGCCAAGTCGACGCGGTGATCGGCGCCTACCGGAACTTCGAGCTGAACCAGCTCGAGATCGAGGGCAGCAAGGGCCGCGCCTTCTACGTCGAGGAGGAGGGCGTGCCGGCCTACGACGAGCTGATCGTCGTCGCCAACGCCAAGCGCCTCGACGACCCGCGCCTGCCGGCCCTGCTGCGGGCCATCGAGCGCGGCGTGCAGTTCATGGTCAACCACCCGCAAGAGGCCTGGCGGAGCTTCGTCGACCACCGCCCGGCCCTGGACGACGAGCTGAACCGGCGCGCCTGGCGCGACACCCTGCCCCGCTTCGCCCTGCGCCCGGCCGCCCTCGACCGCGGCCGCTACGAGCGCTTCGCCGCCTTCCTGCGGGACCGCAAGGTGATCGAGAGCATCCCGCCGGTCGAGACCTACGCCGTCGAGCTGCGCTAGGAGCCGAGATCATGACCTTGCAAGAAAGCGCTGCCGCGCCGGCCGCCGCCGCGGCTTGGGATCCGGAGACCCGCTTCTCCGACTGGCTGCGGTCGGGCGCCGAGCCCTTCTGGACGGCCGCGACCGGCCACCGCTTCACGCGGGAGCTGGCGGACGACAGCCTGCCGGACGCGGTCTATCGCCGCTATCTGATCCAGGACTATCTCTTCCTGGACCTGCTGGTGCGCATCCTCGGCCACGCCGTCGCCGCCGCGCCCTCGCTGGAGGCGCGCATCACCCTGAGCCGCTTCCTCGCCGCGGTCACCGGCGAGGAGAACACCTACTTCCTGCGCTCCTTCGAGGCCCTGGGAGTCGACGAAGCGACGCTGCAGGCGGCGACGCCCATCGCGCCGACCGCCGCCTTCGAGGAGATCATGCTCGGCGCCGCGCGCGGCGGCGACTACGCCGACGTCCTGAGCGTGCTCCTGCCCGTCGAGTGGATCTACCTCGCCTGGGCCCAGTCGGTCGCTGACCGGAAGCCGGCGCGCTTCTACCTCCGCGAGTGGATCGAGCTGCACTCGATCCCGGCCTTCGCCGACTTCGTCGGCTGGCTGCGCGGCGAGATGGACCGCGAGGGCGCCGCCCTGCCGCCCCCTCGCCAGGCCGGCTTGGCCGACAACGTCCGCCGCATCGCCGAGCAGGAGGTCGCCTTCTTCGACGCGGCCTACGGATGACGATCGCGGGCGGCTGACGGCCGCGGGGGTCAAGCCGAGTCCCGGCGCAGGGTGATCAGCACCACCTCGCCGGGGCAGTTGAAGCGCACGGGCAGGGCCGAGACGCCGACGCCGCTGCTGGTGTAGCCCTGCATGGCGCCGTGGCGCCAGAGCCCGGCGGCGTAGCGCCGGAAGCGGCTCATGTGGGTCAGGATCGGCCGGCCGCCGGGCAGGCAGACCTGGCCGGCATGGGTGTGGCCGGCGAGATAGAGCGCGAAGCCCTGCTCGGCGGCGACGTCGGCCAGCTCGGCCGAGTGGATCAGGGCGATCTTGAAGCCCGGGGGCGCGGCGGCCAGGGCCTCGCAGGCCGCCGCCGTGAAGTAGTAGTGCACGTCGTCGGTGCCGGTCAGGTGGATGGTCTCGCCGGCGCGCGCCAGGCTCATGGTCTCGTTGACCAGGACCCGGATGCCGAGCGCCTCGAAGTCCTCGACCATGGCCGCGCTGTCGTGGTTGCCGAGCACGGCGACCACGCCCTCGGCCGTGCGCAGCGAGTCGCGCAGAGCCCGCAGGCCCGGCAGGATCTGCGCGTGGGGGCCCGAGACCCGGAAGCGATAGTCGCCGGTCAGCACGCAGAGATCGGCCTCCTGTTCGGCGGCGATGCGGCGGGCCGCCTCCATCGCCTCGGGCAGGGCGTCGACATGCAGGTCGGTGAGCTGGAGCAGGCGGAAGCCGTCGAAGGCCGGCGGCAGGCCCGGGAAGCGCAGCTCCAGCCGCCTCAGGCGGATGTCGATGGCGTTGCGCCGGCCGCGCTCGAAAAGCCCCAGCAGGCGCAGCCCGAGACCGAAGAGCGCCAGCAGCCGCTTGAGGAGCTGCCAGCGGTAGCGGCCGTGACGGCCGCCCGGCCCGGAGCGCTCGCCACCGGTCTCCATCGCGACGCGCCGACGCCGCCAGCTTTCGCGATCGCCCGGCATGCTCCGCTCGACCTCTCCCGGCACCCGGCCCGCAGCATGGCAGGCCGCGGCCGGAGTCGGCAGCCCGCAGCGCGGGCGGCGGGCCCGGGCCGGCATGGCAGGCCGGGGCCGGAGCGCCTGTGCCTCGCGGGCGGCTTCACGACCGGGCCCGCCCGGATTCCACTCAGGTAGGGGTCTTCTCAAAGAGTCTCGTCAGGCAGCAGCCCTCCTTGCCCGGCGCCCAGAGCTCCAGCTCGTAGGCGAAGCCGGCGGTCTCGAACACGGCTTCGTCGAAGGCCGAGGCGCAGTGCAGCAGGGTGCAGACCTCGTCGTCGCTGCAGCCGGCGTCGACCCAGGACTCCTTCAGCGGGCAGGTCATCATCTTGATCTCGAGGCCGGCTTCGTCGAGCCGCCGGATTTCCGGCGAGTAGGCCGCCTCTTCCTCCGGCGGCCCCGCCCAGAAGGCGGCGACGCCCGCGAAGTCGCGCGGCGCAAAGCGCGCCACCTTCTTGCCGACGGCCTCGCCGCGTGCGCGGCTGGCGCAGCGCATCACGCTGATGGCCTCGGCTTGGCCATAGCGCTTCGACAGCTCCCGAAACACGGCGAGATAGATCCGGCCGCGCTCTTTGATGGCCTCGTAGAGCTCGCTCTTGGATCGTTCCTGGTTCACGTCGACTGACTCCGTTCTGCCTCACATGGCCCGACGCCATGCCTAGGCCGCCGCGAAAATCCGAGCAAACCAGAAAAGCTCGCTTTTAAAGGGAGGAATTCTGAGCCCGGGACGGCCGCGCCGGCCGGTATCCGGGTTTAGCCCTATCGCTGCTCCGGGATAGTCCGGTCGTACGGGCGATCGGGGTCGCCCATGCCCGATCGCGACGCCCGCGGCAGATATTTGTCACACCCCGGTTTCCGAGGACTCCGCCAGTCTTTTGCCGGGCGAGCCGGCGGCCCGGGCTCGCCTTCACGGCCGGCTCGACGACCGCCGGGCCCGGCGCGGCCCCGTCCTGCCGCCGCGGGCGCGCGGGGCGCCTGCAACCGATGCGGAGTCGCGGCCGGCCGGCGGCGACTACCGGCGGTGCGGATGGCCGTCCAGCGCTTTCCAGGCCCGCCGAGAGCGGGTAGAGTCGAATGGCGAATAGCCCAGATTAGTCTCTGTAAACAGCTACTTGGCGGGGACGCGACGGCGATAGGCCGGCCCCCGCATGTCGGAGCATTCCATGGCGAAGCCGAGGGTGGATCTGTTCGGCAACCCCTACCTCTCCCGCCGGAACGACCTGTCGCCGGTGCCCCACGAAGGATTCGACGATGCGCGCAAGGCCCTCGGCACGCTGATCGAGCGCGGCGGCGTCGCCCTGCTGCTCGGCGAGGACGGCACCGGCAAGACCACGGTGCTGCGCGAGCTGCGCGCCGGCCTCGCCGAAAGCTCGCATCATGCCGTGTTCTTCGGACCGCCGCCCGAGGACTATGAAGCGCTGCTCTGGCATGCCTGCGAGCGCGCCGGCATCGACCTCGCCGAGGTCGAGCGGCGCGGCCCGGAGCAGGCCATCGAGGAGCTGGCCGCGAGACTGGCGAAGGCCGGCCGCAGCCTGACCTTCATCGTCGACGACGTGGAGCCGCGCCACGCGCCGGACGTCGCCGGCCTCTTCGCCATCGTCGCCGAGCAAAGCGTCCACAGCCTGATCCTGGCCGGCCGGCCCGAGCTGGACAAGGAGGTCGCCCAGCTCACCGAGGACCCGGAGAGCGCCGACTTCCTCACCCTGCATCTGGAGCCCCTGACCCTCGAGGGCGTCCGCTCCTTCGTCGACGGCATCCTGCAGGGCAGCGACTATCGGGCCAAGGATGTCTTCACGGCCGAGGCCCTGGGCCGCATTCTCGACTACACCGGCGGCCTGCCCGGCGCCGTCGAGCGCCTGAGCAACATCTGCCTGATCAACATCTGGACCGAGAAACAGGACCGCGTCACCGTGACCGTGGTCGACGAGGCCCATGCCTTGGACGACAGCGGGATGGCCGACGACGAGCTGCCGGCCGAGGCCGCCGCCGGAGCGGCGAGCGAGGACGGCGCCCGGGCGCCGGGCGGCGAGAAGCAGAACGGCTCGAGCCAGGCCGCCCTCAGGGCCGTCGCACCGGGCAACCAGTATCTCGGCCAGCCCAAGCGGCTCTTCGGCACCCGCAAGCGCGGCTACTGGATCGCCGCGGCGGCGGCCGTGTTCCTGCTGATCATCGGGGTCGGCGGCAACTATCTGTTTCGCGCCGAGCAGGAATCGCGCGCGCTGCGGGCGAGCGACCCGGCGCCGAGCGGCACCGCGGCCGCGCCGGGCAGTGCGAGCCAAGCCCAGATCGCGCCGTCGGCGGCGCCGGAAGAGGTCGGGGCCCTGCAGCGCGCCTTGCAGGCCGCCGACAGCGAACGCGAGTCCATGGCGGCGGAGCTGGCCGCGCTGCGCGAGGCGCTCGAGACCTCCCGGCAGGAGCTGCAGGCCCTGACGGCCGCCGCCGACGTGGCCCGGGCCGAAGCGAGCGAGGCCGAAGCCGCGTCCCGGGCCGAGATCGACCGCATCACCGCGGCCTTGGAAAGCGCCGAGAGCGAGCGCGCCGCCGCCGCGGAAGCGCTCGCCGAGCTGGCCAGCCTGCGCGAAGCCCTGGCAGCCGCGCAGCAGGCGACCGAGGACCAGGTAAGGCAGACTGAGGCGGCCCAGGCGCAGGCGATGAGCGCCCGCGAGGCTGAGGCCGCCGCAAGCCAGGAGATCGAGCGCCTCTCCTCGGCCCTGCAAGCGGCCATCGCCGAGCCCGGCGGCGAAGAGGCCGAGACCATGGCCCGGGATCTCTCGTCGCTGCGAACCGCCCTGGGGGCCTCGGAGCGCGTCCGGACCCGGCTGGTCGAAGATGTTTCCAAAGCCCGCGAGGAGACGGCCGAGCTGAACGACAGCCTCGCCGAGGCACGCGCCGAAATCGGCCGACTCACCGCAGCCCTGGAGCAGTCCGAAGGCACGGGCGCGGAGACCACGGCCGAGATGGACAGGTTGCGTGCGGAAACAGCCGCCGCCCTGCGCGACTTCGAGGCCGCCGCCGCGGCCACGGAGGCCGCCCGGCGCGAGACGGTGGGCGCTCTCGACGAGATCGCATCGGGCCGAGAGGAAATCGAGCGCCTGACGGCGGCCCTGCAAGCGGCCGAGACCCGACGCGATGCGACGGCGGCCGAGGCCGCGCTGCTCGGCGAGAACCTGGCGAGCGCGCGGCAGGAGGCCGAGACGCTGGCTGCCGAGACGGCGGCCGCGCAGGCCGACGCTGCGCAGGCGCGCGAAGAGACCGGCGCGGCCCAGCAGGAGATCCAGCGACTCAGAGGAGAGGTGCAAAAGGCGCTGGCCGCGCGCGACGCCAACCGGGACGACATCGTCGGGCTGCGCGAGGACCTCGCCACCGCCCGTCTGGACGCGGAAGCCTCCGCAGCAGCGATTGAAGCCGCGCGCATCGAGACCGAGTTGGTCCGCGAGGAGGTCGCCGCCGCCGAGCAGGAGGGCGCGCGCCTGACCGAAGAGCTGGCGGCGACCGAAGCCCAGCGCGACACGGTGACGAGCGAGGCGGCGGCGCTGCGCGACGAGCTGGCGGCATCCCGGCAAGAGACCGCGACGACCGCCGAGGCCCTCGAGGTCTCGCGCGGCGAGACCGAGACCGCACGCGCGGAGACCGAAGCGGCGCGGGCCGAGACCGAAGCGGCCCGCCAGGAGATCGCCGGTCTCTCGGAGAGCCTGCAGACCAGGGAAGCCGAGGTCGCCACGCTACAAGGCGAGCTGGCCGCATCGCAGCAAGAAGCCGCGACCACCGCGGAGGCCTTGGCGGCCTCGCAGGCCGAGACCGCGGCGGCCCGTGAGGAGATCGCCGGTCTCTCGGAGAGCTTGCAGACGAGGGAAACCGAGGTCGCCACGCTGCAAGAAGAGCTGACCGCATCGCAGCAGGAAGCCGCGACCACCGCCGAGGCCTTGGCGGCCTCGCGGGGCGAGACCGAGACCGCCCGGGCCGAGACCGCCGCGGCCCGCGAGGAGATCGCCGGCCTCTCGGAGAGCCTGCAGACCAGAGAGTCGGAGGTCGCCACGCTGCAAGACGAGCTGGCCGCCTCCCGTCAGGAGACCGCGACGACCGCCGAGGCCTTGGCGGCCTCGCGGGGCGAGACCGAGACCGCCCGGGCCGAGACCGCCGCCGCCCGCGAGGAGGTCGCCAGCCTCTCGGAGAGCCTGCAAAGCGCCCAGGGCGAGGCGGCGACGCTGCGCGACGATCTCGCCACCGCCCGGCAGGAGACCGCGACGACGGCCGAGGCCCTGGAGACGGCGCGGACGGAAACCGGCCTGGCGCGCGAGGAGGTCGAGGAACTGACCGCCTCCTTGCAGACCAAGGAGACCGCGGTCGCGACGCTGCACGGCGAGCTGATCGCCGCCCGGCAGCAAGCCACCGAGACCGCCGAGGCGCTCGAGGCCGCACAGGCGGAGGCGCAGAGCGCCCGCCTGGACAACGCCGAGGCCCGCCAGGAGATCGAGCGGCTGTCCGAGTCCTTGCAGGCCAGGAGAGCCGAGGTCGCCACGATCGGCGAGAACCTGATCGCCGCCCGGCAGGAGGCCGCGACGACCGCCGAAGCGCTCGACGCGGCGCGCGGCGAGAGCGAGAGCGCCCGTGCCGACGCGGCCTCGGCCCGCGGCGAGGTCGAGCAGCTCACGGCGCGCTTGCAGAGCGCCGAGACCGACATCGCGAGCCTGCGCGACGAGCTGACCGGCGCCCGGCAGGAGGCCGCGACGGCGGCCGACGCACGCGATCTGGCACGAGGCGAGCGCGAGAGCGCGCGCGCGGCAACCGCGGCGGCGCGCCAGGAGGTCGAGCAGCTCACCGCCCGCTTGCAGAGCGCGGAGAGCGAGGTCGCGACCTTGCGCGGCGACCTGACCGGTGCCCGGCAGGAGGCCGCGACGACGGCCGAAGCGCTCCAGGCGGCACGAGGCGAGAGCGAAAGCGCGCGCGCGGCCGCCACCTCGGCCCGCCAGGAAGTCGAGCAGCTCACGACCGGCTTGCAGGGCGCCGAAGCCGAGCTTGCGACCCTGCGCAGCGACCTGGCCACCGCCCGGCAGCGGGCCGCGACCGCGGCGACAGCGCTCGAGGCGGCGCGCGGCGAGAGCGAGAGCACGCGCGCGGAGGCCACGGCGGCCGGCCAGGAGGTCGAGCAGCTCACGGCGAGCCTGCAGACGGCGGAGAGCGAGGTCGCGACGCTGCGCGACGAGCTGACCGGCGCCCGGCAGGAAGCCGAGGCGGCGACCGGCGCCCTCGAGGCGGCGCGGGGCGAGGCCGAGAGCGCGCGGACGGCGGCCGCCACGGCACGCCAGGAGACCGGCAGCGCGCGCGAGGAGACCGCCCGTCTCTCCGACAGCCTGCAGACCGCGATTGCCGAGATCGAGACCTTGCAGGGCGAGCTGGCGAGCTCGCGGCAAGCCGCCGAAGCGTCGGATCGAGAGATCGAGGCGGCCCGCGGCGAGACCGCCTCGGCCCGGCAGGAGGTCGAGCAGCTTGCGGCGAGCTTGCGGACGGTGGAGTCCGAAGCCGCGACCTTGCGCGATGACCTGGCCCTCGCGCGGCAGGAAGCCGAGGCGGCCGGCGACGCCGTCGAGGCCGCCCAGAGCGAGGCCGCAAGCGCGCGCCAGGATGCCGCCGCCGCCCGCCAGGAGACCGATCGGCTCGCGGCGGCCCTGGAGGAGAAGCAGTCCGAGCACGACGTGCTGATCCGGGGCCTGGCGAACATCCGCCTGGAGGCGGAAGCGCAGACCGCCGTCGCCGAGACGGCCCGCCAGGAAGCCGAGTCGGTGCGCGCTCAGAGCACCACGGCCCGGCAGGAGAACGAGCGCCTGACCACCGCGCTGCGGGCCGCCGAGGCCGAGGTCGCCAAGCTGCGCAGCGACATGTCCAGCGTCCGGCAGGATGCCGAGACCTCCAGCGAAGCGATCGAAGCGGCCCGGCTCGAGGCGGAGACGCTGCGCGGCGAGTTCGAGACGGCACAGGCGCAGGCCGAGGCCTCGGCCGCGGTGGCCGAGGCCGCCCGGCGCGAGGCGGCGAGCGCCGAGGCGGTAGCCGCTTCGGCCCGCAACGAGATCGAGCGTCTCGACGAAGCCGTGCGGCTCGCCGAGAGCGAAGCCGCGGCGCTGCGCGACGAGCTGACGGCCTCCCGGCAGGTCGCCGACACCTCCGCCGAAGCCGTCGACGCCGCCCGCCGCGAGGCCGCGGACGCGCGCGACAGGGCGGCCGCCGCGCAGCGGGAGATCGAGGACCTGACCGTTGCCCTGGATGACGCGGCGGCGACCAGGCGCACGCTGTCGACCGAGATCTCCTCCCTGCAGGACTCGCTGGCCGGCGCACAGGCCGAGCAGCAAGCCGCCGCCGAGTCCGCCGACCGGGCCCGCAACGAGGCCGAGGCCGCCCGCCGCGCCGCCGACGACGCACAGGCCGAGATCGCCCGCCTGACGGACGCGTTGCAGGCCGCCACCGCCGAGCGCGCGACGGCGAGCGCCGGCTCGACCGACGACATCACCGAGCTACGCGACGCCCTGGCGGCCACCGAGCGGGAGCGGCAGAGCCTGGAGCAAGACGTCGACACGGCGAAGGCGGAGGCCGCCGTCGCCAACAAGGCCGTCGCCGTGGCCAGCCGCGAGATCGCGCGGCTCAACGCCGCCTTGAAGCAGGCCCAGAGCGCGCAGGCGCGCGACACGGCGAGCGCCAGCGGCGGAGCCGCGTCGGGCGCGGCCAATCCCGAGACCGGCGAGACGGCCGCCACGGCGGTGACGGTGACCCTCCCCGTGTCGGCCTCGGTCGGCGAGGTGCTGCTCAATCGCGGCGAGGATCACCTGGCCATCGGCGAGCTGGCCACCGCGCGCATCTACTACGGCCTGGCCTTCAAGCGGAAGGAGCCGCGCGCCGCCACAGCGATGGGCAAGACCTACGACCCCCTCGCCCTGGAGCAGCTCGGCGTCGCCGACCTGCACGGCGACAAGGACACCGCCGTCGAGTGGTACCAGAAGGCCATCGACGCCGGCGACCAGGCGGCCAAGCCGCTGCTCGAGCGCCTGCTCGCCGAGCGGCAGTAGGTCCGGGCCGCGATCAGGCGACCCCATCGCGGCCCCTTGCCAGAGGGCAACGAACCGCCCCCTCACCCAGCTCCGGCTAAGCTCAGCCTTCGGCTTCGCTAAGCCTCCACGTCCCTCTCCCCCGTCGGGGGAGAGGGTTGCACAGGCTTGGTGAGGCGGAGCCGAGCCTAGCCGGAGCTGGGTGAGGGGGCGGTTCGTTTCGATGCCGAGAGAGATCGCCGGCGCGTTGCTGGACGGGCCCGCCGCTGCCGCGCGAGCAAGGAATACCCCAATACCGGCCTGCGATGAGTGTGACTCATCGCAGGCCCTATGGCGTTCAAGCGCCACGCGGGCTTTCCTCGCTTCGCTGCGGGCGCGCCGTCGCAGCTTGGTACAAGGCCGCCTACTTCGCCTTGGCGATCTGCTTGGATTTCTGGACCATCACCTCGGCCTGCTTGATCGAGGCGATGTCGATCAGGCGGCCGTCGAGGGAGACCGCGCCCTTGCCTTCCTTCTGGGCCTGCTTCATGGCCTTGAGGATGCGCTTGGCCTTGTCGACCTCGGCCTTGGAGGGGCTGTTGACCTCGTTGGCCAGGGCGATCTGGCTGGGGTGGATCGCCCACTTGCCCTCGCAGCCCAGGACCGCGGCGCGGTTGGCCTGGGCGCGGAAGCCGTCGGGGTCGGAGAAGTCGCCGAAGGGGCCGTCGATCGGCCGCAGCCCGTTGGCGCGGGCGGCGACGACCATGCGGGCGATGGCGTAGTGCCACATGTCGCCCCAGTGATAGTCCCGCTCTTCGCCGTCCGTCTTGTCGGTCAGCACGCCGTAGAGCTCGTTCGGGCCGCCGATCACGGTGGTCCGCGCCTTGGTCGAGGCGGCGTAGTCGGCGACGCCGAAGTGCAGGCTCTCGTTGCGCTTGCTGGCCCCGGCGATCTCGTCGACGTTGGCCATCCCGAGCGCGGTCTCGATGATGTGCTCGAAGCCGATGCGCTTCTTGCGGCCCATGAAGTCCTCGACCTGGGTGACCAGCATGTCGACCGCATAGACGTCGGCGGCAGTGCCGACCTTGGGGATCATGATCATGTCGAGCCGGTCTCCGCCCTGCTCGATGATGTCGACCACGTCGCGGTACATGTAATGGGTGTCGAGGCCGTTGATCCGCACCGAGATGGTCTTGCTGCCCCAGTCGACGTCGTTCAGCGCCTTGACCACGTTCTTGCGGGCCTGGACCTTGTCGTCGGGCGCGACCGCGTCCTCCAGATCGAGGAAGACCACGTCGGCGGCCGAGGCGGCGGCCTTCTCGAACAGCTTGGGATTGCTGCCCGGGACGGCCAGTTCGCTGCGGTTGAGGCGCGCCGGCGCCTGCTCGACGATCGTGAAGCTCATGCTCTACCCCCGTGATCCGGATGACGGCGCGCCGCCGCCGATGCAGGCGCGCGACTGCGCTCTGGCCCTCAAGAAGCGGTCGGTGATCGCAGAGCGGCAGCGCTGAGTCAACCGCCGGCGGCGGCAAGGGGATGGTGCGTCTGGACCAGGGCGCGCAGGCGCTCGTCGAGCACGTGGGTGTAGATCTGCGTGGTCGAGATGTCGGCATGGCCGAGCATCTGCTGCACCGAGCGCAGGTCGGCGCCGTGGGCCAGCAGGTGCGTGGCGAAGGCGTGGCGCAGCACGTGGGGCGAGACCTTGGCCGGGTCGAGCCCGGCCTCCAGGGCCAGGGCCTTGAGCATCTGGGCGAAGCGGTGCCGGGTCAGGTGGCCGCTGTCGGCGCGCGAGGGAAACAGCCAGGGCGAGTCCCGGCCGCCGCGCAGGAAACGGCCCCGCGCCTCGCGGTAGTCGGCCAGCGCCCGGCGGGCCGGCTCGCCGACCGGGATCATCCGCTCCTTGCCGCCCTTGCCGCGGACCACGACCACGCGCTGGTCGCGGGTCACGGCCGCGAGCGGCAGGCCGACCAGCTCGGAGACCCGCAGGCCGGTGGCGTAGAGCAGCTCCATCAGCGCCCGCAGGCGGACGCCCTCGGGCCCCTGGCGCTGCCGGGCCTGGTCGAGCAGCCGCTCGACCTCCGCCTCGTCGAGCAGCTTCGGCAGGGCACGGGCCCGGCCGGGGCTGTCGAGCGCCGCCGTCGGATCGTCGTCCCGCTGCCCTTCGTCGAGCAGGAAGCGGTGAAACTGGCGCAGGGCCGAGAGCCGGCGCGCCGAGGTGCTGGCCGCCATGCCGGCCCGGCTCAAGGCTTGCAGGTAGGCCCGCAGGTCGCCGGTCGTCGCCTCGCCCAGGGCGCGCTTGCGGGCCTTCAGGAAGCCGGCCAGGTCGTCGAGGTCGCGGCCGTAGGCGGCCAGCGTGTTGGCCGAGGCGCCTCGCTCGGCGACCAGCATCTCCAGGAAGGCTTCGATCTGCGGCGCCCGCGGCGCTTCACCGGACTGTCGCTTCGCTGCCATCGCCGAGGCTAGATCCAGTTGGCGACCATCACCTCGACCGCCAGGCGCCGCGCCTCGACGCCGAGGCCGACCCGCTTCAGCGCCGTCAGCACGCCGCTCAGCACCACGGGCTCGACCGTGGCCGGGTCGCTGCCGCCCATCAGGTTGATGGCGATCAGCAGGGTCTCGCCCCGGCGGCCGGCCTCGCTGGCCTCGCGCAGCTCGAGCAGCGCGCCGCCGCTGGGCAGGCTGGTGCCGCCGCCGTCGGCGGCGACCTCGACCAGGCTGACCGAGCCGTCGCCGTCCAGCGCCTGGAAGGCGGCCCGCAGCAGGGCCTCCCAGCGCCGCCGCATGACCGGGTCGGTGCCGCCCAGGCCCTCGCGCCAGATCGCCAGGGTGTCGTTGCCGCCCAGGGTCGGGCCGCCGGTCAGCCGCAGGTAGGGCCAGAGCCGGGCCGCGGCGACGGAGGCCTCGGAGTTGTTCAGGGCCTGGCCGCGGGCCAGGGCATACCAGGCGTTGGCGTGCTCCAGGCGGCCGGCGGAGAAGAGCGCGCGGCCGGCGCTCTGGGCGAACCAGGCGAGCGTCGGCTGCATCGGCACGCCCTGCAGGGCGTCGATCGTCACCGGCAGCATGGCCTGGTAGAGGCCGTCCTGGCGGGCCAGGGTCAGGGCCTCGCGCAGGCTGCGGGCACGCTGGGCCGGGTTGGCGCGCTTGCCGACGCGCTGATAGGTCAGGGCGCGGCGCTGCAGTCCCTCGTAGCGGTCGACGTCGTCGGCGCTCAGCTCGTCGTGGCTGAAGTCGAGGCCATCGTAGGCGGCCCGCAGGTTCTCGGCCTCGACGGCGCCGACCGCCAGCATGCGCTCCGCCGCCGCGGCCCGCAGCGCGGCCGGGGCGCGCGGCGAGCGCGCCAGGGCGACCAGCACGGCCGGCGGCGCCCGCTCGGCGAAGTCGGCCGGCAGCGGCTGGCCCAGCGCCTCCATGGCGGCGTAGTAGATCGGATGGGCCGCGGTCTCGGCCGGCACCTCGGCCTCCAGGCCGGAGAGGGCGTCGAACAGGGCGAGGAAGCCTTCGTCCTCGGCAAGGCCCTGCTCGCGCAGCAGCTCGAGGCCGAGCTGGGCCTGGGCCCGCTCGCCGGCGACAAGCTGGCAGACCACCAGCGCCTTCTGCCAGTAGGCCGAGCCGACCTGCGAGGCGACGCCGTTGCGCACCTCGCGGCAGCCGGAATCGAGGTCGCCGCGCAGCACCTGGGTCTCGGCCCGGGCGCGCAGGATCTCCGGCTGGTCGATCTGCCGCGGCACGGCGTCGAGCAGGCCGGCCAGGGCATCGATCTCGCCCAGGGCGCCCAGGCGGTCGATGCGCAGCGAGAGCAGGCGCGGCACGGCCTCGCCGTCGTCGCCGCGGATGTCGCCGGCCGGCGGCGGCGCGCTGGACAGCAGCAGCCGGCGCGCCAGGTCGCGCAGGGTGATCGAGGTCATCTCGCCGGGGATCTGGACCAGCAGGGCCTCGATCCGCGAGCGGTTGCTGCCTTGCCAGAGCGTCGCGTCGAGGCCGCCGCCGATGGCGTCGACGACGCCGATGGCGTTGGGGTCGAGGCTCTCCAGGCGGTCGATGGCGATGCCCTGGACCTGCGGCAGGGCCTCGCCCGGCAGGGCGCCGCTGCCCTGGCGGCGCGCCGGATCGAGCGGCATGAGGCGGATCGGCTCGCCGATCGGCTCGCTCTGCACGCTGGGCGGGGTCAGGGTGATCGTGCCGCCCGTGGTCTGGGCCGCCGCCGGCCCCGCGGCCAGGAGCGCCGCGCCGGCCAGCCCGATCAGAGCCGCGCGAACGGACCGACGCTTGTCAGGGCTTGAAACGGTCATTGGGGATCACCTTCTCGACCTCTTTCGAGGGAACGGGGATCTCCCAGGTCATGACGAACACGCCGGCGCCGACCAGGAGGCCCAGAACAAGAACCAGGAGAAGACGTCTCATCCGCGACTCGTCAGACCTCGTCTCGGGGCCAACTGTGGGCCTTCAGAGCGTCACTTGTGGATCGACGGGCCGCGTCACGACCGGCTTTATCTCCCACAAAGGCATTCGCCCGCCCTTGCCTCCCATCCGCACACCTATGCTAGGCTGCGATTTCGGCAAGTTTGCGGCAGTCTATCGGCGCCCCCGAGTCCTTGCAACGGCATGCGCCGACTGGTTTTTTGGGCCGCGGAAGCCAAAGTTGGGATTGTGTGACTCCATGGCCTCGCCGGGGGCCCCTTCGTCGGAACGCTCGATCGTCCTGGTCGGCCTGATGGGTGCGGGCAAAACCTGCATCGGCCGGCGGCTGGCCGGCGAGCTGGGCCTGGCCTTCACCGATGCCGACAGCGAGATCGAGGCGGCCGCCGGCTGCTCGATCGAGGACATCTTCGAGCACCACGGCGAGGCGGCCTTCCGCGACGGCGAGCGGCGGGTCATCCAGCGCCTGCTGGCCGGCCCGGCCCAGGTGGTCTCGACCGGCGGCGGCGCCTTCATGGACCCGCGCACCCGCGCCGAGATCCGCGCCCGCGGCATCTCGGTCTGGCTGCGCGCCGACCTGGAGCTGCTGCTCAAGCGCACCGGCCGGCGCAACAACCGGCCGCTGCTCAAGCGCGGCGACCCGCGGGCGATCCTCGACGGCCTGATCCGCGAGCGCTACCCGGTCTATGCCGAGGCCGACATCGTGATCGACAGCGTCGACGGCCCGCCGGAGATCACCGTCGGCCGCGTCGCCCGCGCCGTGGCGGCCCTCAAGGAAACGACTCCGCCGCCCCCCAGGACGACGACGACGGCCGCAGCGCAGGGCCTCGAGAGCCGGCCATGAGCGGCGTCGAACGGCTCGAGGTGGCGCTGGGCGACCGGCGCTACGAGATCCTGGTCGGCGAAGGCCTGCTCGGCACCGCCGGTCAGCAGATGGCGCCCCTGCTGCGCCGGCCCCAGGTCATGGTGGTGACCGACGAGACCGTCGCCGCGCTGCACCTCGACGAGCTGTTGCGCGCGCTGGCCGCCGCCGAGATCGCCGCCGAGAGCTTCGTGGTGCCGAGCGGCGAGGCGACCAAGGACTTCGCGCATCTCTCCGGCCTGATCGAGCGCCTGCTGGCCGCCAAGGTCGAGCGCCGCACCACGCTGGTCGCCCTCGGCGGCGGCGTGATCGGCGACCTGACCGGCTTCGCCGCCGCCGTCACCCTGCGCGGGCTCGACTTCGTGCAGATCCCGACCACACTGCTGGCCCAGGTCGACAGCTCGGTCGGCGGCAAGACCGGCATCAACACGCCGCAAGGCAAGAACCTGGTCGGCGCCTTCCACCAGCCGCGGCTGGTCCTGGCCGACAGCGGCGTGCTCGACAGCCTGCCGCGGCGCGAGATGCTGGCCGGCTACGCCGAGGTCGCCAAGACCGCGCTGATCGACGACCCCGGCTTCTTCGGCTGGCTCGAAGGCCACGGCATGGCGGTCGTCGAGGGCGAGCCCGAGCCGCTGCGCCGGGCGGTGGTCCAGGCCTGCGCCGCCAAGGCGCGGGTGGTCGCCGCCGACGAGCGCGAGGCCGGCCAGCGGGCGCTGCTCAACCTCGGCCACACCTTCGGCCATGCCCTGGAGGCCGAGGTCGGCTACGGCGACGAGCTGCTGCACGGCGAGGCGGTGGCCATCGGCCTGGTCCTGGCCTTCGAGCTCTCGGCCCGGCTCGGGCTCTGCCCGGCCGCCGAGGCCGCGCGGGTGCGCCGCCATATCGCCGCCGTCGGCCTGCCGACGGGACTCGATTCCCTGCCCGGCCGGCGCTGGAGCGCCGAGGCCCTGATCGAGCACATGAGCCGCGACAAGAAAGTGCGCGACGGCCGCATCACCTTCGTGCTGGCCCGCGGCATCGGCCAGGCCTTCCTGACCGACGAGGTCGCCCTCGAAGAGGTCGCCGCGCTGCTCGATACCGCCATCGCCGCCTGAGCGAGAGCGAGGCGCGTTGTCCCTTCCCCTGCCACGACGTGAGTCCATGAAACCCTTCGAACAGTCGGAACAGTCCGAACGCTGGGGCCCCTGCCGCGGGCCTGGAGCCGCCCGATGGCGATGCTGATCACGGTCCTGGCGATCGTCGCGCTGCTGTTCCTCTCGGCCTTCTTCTCCGGCTCCGAGACGGCGCTGACCGCGGCCTCGCGCCATCGCCTGCACAACCTCGAGCGGCAAGGCGACCGCCGCGCCGCCCTGGTCGGCCGCCTGCTGGAGGGCAAGGAGCGGCTGATCGGCTCGATCCTGCTCGGCAACAACCTGGTCAACATCCTGGCCTCGGCCCTGGCGACCAGCGTGCTGATCCAGCTCTTCGGCGACGTCGGCGTCGCCTACGCGACCATCGTCATGACTCTCCTGGTGCTGATCTTCGCGGAGGTCCTGCCGAAGACCTACGCCCTGCACCATGCCGACGAGACGGCGCGCACGGTCTCGCCGGTGCTGCGCTACTTCGTGCTGGTGCTGGCGCCGATCACCCGGGCGATCCAGTGGGTCGTGCGCAACACCCTGGCGCTGTTCGGCATCCGCTACGACATCTCGCTCTCCCCCGAGCACCTGGAGGAGGAGCTGCGCGGCGCGATCGACCTGCACGCCGAGGTCGGCGAGGAGGAAGAGCGCCACGAGCGCGAGATGCTGCGCTCGGTCCTCGACCTGGCCGACATCACGGTCGAGGAGATCATGACCCACCGCAGCAACGTCGACACCGTCGACGCCTCCCTGCCGCAGGAGCAGATCGTCAAGGAGGTGCTGAGCAGCCCCTACACGCGCATCCCGCTCTGGCAGGACGGCGCCGACAACATCGTCGGCGTGCTGCACGCCAAGGCCCTGCTGCGCGAGGTGCAGGCCAACAAGGGGAAGCTGTCCGAGATCGACCCGCTGGCGGTGGCCAACGATCCCTGGTTCATCCCCGAGTCGACCGACCTGCTGTCGCAGCTCCAGGCCTTCCGCAATCGGCACGAGCACTTCGCCCTGGTGGTCGACGAGTACGGCGAGCTGCTCGGCATCGTCACCCTGGAGGACATCCTCGAGGAGATCGTCGGCGAGATCGAGGACGAGCACGACGTCGTGGTCGAGGGCGTCAAGAGCCTGGCCGACGGCGCCGTGGTGGCCGACGGCACGGTGACGATCCGCGACCTCAACCGCCTGAAGGACTGGCAACTGCCCGACGAGGAGGCCTCGACCGTGGCCGGCCTGGTGCTGCACGAGTCCCGGCGCATCCCGGAGGTCGGCCAGGCCTTCGCCTTCCACGGCTTCCGCTTCGAGATCCTCGACCGCCAGCGCAACCAGATCACCTCGCTGCGCATCACGCCCCTCGGCGACGAGGCACGCGAAGCCCAGGGCGCGGCCTGAGGGCGCCGGAGCGTTGCCGGCTTAGGTGCCATCGCCGGCCCGCTGCCAAAGGGAAACGAACCGCCCCCTCACCCGGCTCCGGCTAAGCTCAGCCTACGGCTTCGCTAAGCCTCCAAAACCCCAAAACCCCTTTTCATTTCGAAACTATAGAAATTTATAATAAAAGATAAATGAGACACAAGTTTAAAATCAAGAACTTCTCACGTCGGCCAAAGCATCGTAAAGCGCTGTTCCGGAACTTGGCAACAGAGCTGGTAATGCACGAGCGTATAAACACTACATTGGCAAAGGCGAAATATCTGCAACCGATAGCTGAGAGGATTATCACGAAGGGCAAGCTTGGAGGTCGTGAGGCATATAACTACTTATTGCCCATCTTCTACTCGAAAGAAGCGATTTCTAAAGTGATTAAGGAACTTGCCCCTCGTTTCAGAGACCGGAGCTGCGGGTACACTCGGGTCACCAAGGGAGGCCGGCGAAGAAT
>JANQLT010000131.1 GCA_028280455.1 Kiloniellales bacterium | reverse complement strand
TTGTCGCGCAGATAGTCGAAGCCGAACTCGTTGTTGGTGCCGTAGGTGACGTCGCAGGCGTAGGCCTCGCGCCGCTGCTCGTCGCTCAGGCCGTGGACGATGCAGCCGACCGAGAGGCCGAGGAACTTGTAGATCGCGCCCATCCACTCGGCATCGCGCTGGGCCAGGTAGTCGTTGACCGTGACCACGTGGCAGCCCTTGCCGCCGAGCGCGTTGAGGTAGACAGCCAGCGTGGCGACCAGGGTCTTGCCCTCGCCGGTCTTCATCTCGGAGATCATGCCCTTGTGCAGGACCATGCCGCCCATGAGCTGGACGTCGAAATGGCGCTGCCCGAGGGTCCGCTTGGCCGCCTCGCGCACGGTGGCGAAGGCCTCGACCAGCAAGTCGTCGAGGCTGCGGCCCTCTTCGATCTGGGCCCGGAAGCTGTCGCTGCGAGCCGCCAGCTCGGCGTCGCTCAAGGCCTCGAGGCTCGGCTCCAGATCGTTGATCTGGCTGACCGTCTTGTTCAGGCCTTTGACGAAGCGGTCGTTCGCCGAGCCGAATAGGCGCTTGGCCAGCGCGTCAAACATCGAGCGTCCTCGGAGCCTTTGGGGAGCGGGGGCGGCCTTAGCGGTTCGGACCAGACATAGGACCCGCCCCGAGCCCTGTCAACGATGGGCCATGGGAGGCAGCTTGGCTTGGAAATCCGCGCCTTTCGGGCCGGGATCACTATCCGATCCGCTCTATCGGCGGTCGGCTGCCAGAGTTTAACGAACCGCCCCCTCACCCAGCTCCGGCTAGGCTCGGCTGCGCCTCTCCAAGCCTGCGCATCCCTCTCCCCCGACGGGGGAGAGGGCGTGAAGGCTTAGCGAAGCCGAAGGCTGAGCTTAGCCGGAGCTGGGTGAGAGGGCGGTTCGTTTCGACGTCGATGGCTGCGGCGATGAGGGGCGATCGCCGGAGCGTCACCGGATTGCCGGCGCGGTGACGGTTCCACCCAGGCAGGGAACGCTCTAGCGGCGGTCGGCCACGACGTCGACGATCCAGGGCGGCGGATCGGCCTCGTCGATCCGGGTGAAGTCGATCTTGGCCCGGGCCAGGCCCTGGTCGGCGAGGAACTCGCGCACCAGCATGGCCCTCTTGAGGGCCTGCAGCTTGGCCTGGGCGGCGTCATCGTCGTCGGCGCTCCAGTAGGCCAGGATCCTGATCGGCAGGCCGGGCTCGCGCTGGAGCTGGGCGCCGAGCGCCGCCAGGTCGGCCTGGGACTCGCGGCTCAGGGCGCCGCGGCTCTCGGCGAAGCTCAGGCGCAGGACGACCTCCGGGGCGCTGCTCGGCGGCAGGGCCGCCATCTGCAGGCTCGCGCTCTCCGCCGGCGCGGCCTCGCGCGCGGCGCGCTCGGCATCGCGCGCCGCCAGGCGCTGCGAGCGCTCGAGGATGGCGTAGGTCTGGAAGCTGGCCAGCGCGGCGCTTTCGGCCAGGCGGGCGGTCGGCGGCTCCTCGGCGAAGGGGTCGAGCCCGCAGGCGCTCAGCAGCAGGAGCAGCGCCACCGGGCCCGCCGCCGGCAAGCCCCGCCGGCCCGCATCGCGCGCCCGCGGCCGCCACCGACTGACCGTGCTCTTCCTGAACATCCGCCGATCTCAAAGGTTAACGCCTGCCCGAAGTCGGATAGTCCAGCCCGCTAGGTGGGTCAAGGCCAGGGCGAAATCGGGGGCTCGCAAGTCCCCCCTTGCGTTGGGGGCTTCGGGGGCCCTCGCGGGCCGCATTGCCGTCGGCTGCCGGCGGCCCTAGAGTTGGCGTTCGGGCGGTGGCCGATGGGGTCTCCGCTTTCGCTTTTTCAGCCTTTTGCCGGAAAGTCAGCCCGATGGCCGCAGACAAGACCGTTTCGCTTCAGGAGAGCCGCACCCTCAAGGCCGCCGATCGTCCGGGGCAGCCGGGGCAGCCGGGGTCGGACGAGCGGCCGAGCCGGGAAGAGGCCTGCGCGGCCGTGCGGACCCTGATCCGCTGGGCCGGCGACGACCCGGACCGCGAAGGCCTGCGCAGCACCCCGGACCGGGTGGTCCGCTCCTACGAGGATCTCTTCTCCGGCTACCAGGAGGACCCCATCGTCCTGCTGCAGAAGACCTTCGAGGAGGTCGAGAACTACGACGAGATGGTGCTGCTGCGCGACATCCGCTTCGAGTCCCACTGCGAGCATCACATCCTGCCGATCATCGGCCAGGCGCATATCGGCTACCTGCCGGACCGCCGGGTGGTCGGCGTCAGCAAGCTGGCCCGGCTGGTCGATCTCTACGCCCGGCGCATGCAGATCCAGGAGAAGATGACCGCGCAGATCGCCAACACCATCGACGAGGTGCTCAAGCCCAAGGGCGTGGCCGTGGTCATCGAGGGCACCCACCAGTGCATGACCACCCGCGGCGTCCACAAGCCCGGCGCCTCGATGGTGACCAGCCGCATGCTCGGCGGCTTCCGCCGCGACGCCCGCACCCGCCGCGAGTTCCTCTCGATGATCGGCGAGGGCGGCAGCCGGATCGTGCAGGTCTGAGGGCAGGCGGTCGGCCCGGGTCTGCAGGAGAGAGCGTGGACTCGGAAACCGTCGATATAGGCAAATCCGTGACCGCTTCTGGGGGCAGAGCGGTCTGGGACCACCGTCAGGCGATGGCGCAGTCGGGCGTGCGCCGGGCCGGAGACCAAAACCGCGAGCGGAAGCGCCAAGCGACAGCGCTCGCAACCACGTTTGCCCACCTGCGGCGCTTACGCAGGAATACGAGCGCGCCCAGCGCGAAGGCGAAGAGCGTCAGCGAGCCCGGCTCGGGGACGGCGGCGGTCCGCAGGACGAACGTTCCCTCCACGCCACTAAGGTTCTCGGTCAGGGAATTCATAAACCAACGCCCGTCCGTGAGTGAATTGAACGCGTGAAGGGATCCGTCGGTTATCAGCACGTTGGCTAGAGCCGGACCGCTTACGAGAGGTAGAGCCCCGATCGGAGGTAGTGCGAAAACGGGTGGGAAGGAGAGCGAAAAAGCCGGGCCGGAGGCGTTGAAAACGAAGCTCACGAAATCGGACCCGAACGGAGTGCCGGGGACGTAGGTGGGGGCCAAAGTCAATTCCGCGGAAGCGGTGCCGGTGCAGCCGACAGTGCAGGTGCCGGACCAATCGTAGATGACGGTCGCGTGGGCTGGCCCCGCCAGTGCCGCCACTTGGACGGTCGCGGCGAGCGCCAGCGCCGCCGGGGTCACGAGGCTTCTCAAATGCGATAGGGGTTTCAAAGCTGGACCTCCCAAGGGTTCTTTCCAAGGCACTCGCGAGACGCAAGGGCCGTGCGGCGACCAGAACGTTTCCGCCACTTGGCGTAAGATAAGGAGGATTGGTTTCGGCGGCCTCCTGCCGCCGTCATGCAAGCCCCCATCGCACTGCAAGACTAAGCGTATAGGGCGAAAAAAAACGTCACAAGGCCGATTCAAGGACTGATCAAGGGACATTCGGTCCGGGCAAGATAGTGGGCTAAGCTCTTGTTGCTCTTGCCATTAGTTATATAGCTTTCAGGAAATCAACCGTCGTATGTCGCTATTCGCCAAGATAGCTCGCCGCCTGCGATACTCAATCATTACAATTTCGCTGCGGCCAAGGCTGCAAGACAGGCAGCCGCATGTATCACGTTGGCTAAGATCTGCAGATGGCGACGGTCATTGTGTCCGAACGTCGCCTTGCTCCAGTGACCTGATCTGCTCGACGAAGCGCCGCAAATAGGCCTTGTCCTTCAGGTGCGACCAGGCCTCGTAGTCGCCGAGGGTGACGTCGGGTGCCGCCTGCCGGGCTTGACGGATGTGCTCGCGCGCGCGGTCGCTGTCGCCTTGCTCGGCGTAGATGACGGCGAGGTTCAGATGCGTGGCGGCAGCCCTGCGACCCTTGGGACTGCGTTCCAGGTAGGCACGATGGTGGACGACGGCTTCGGCGGCTCGACCCTCGAGGTGAAGCGCTTTGGCCAGCGCGATGTGGTACCACTCGGGGTACCAGGGGGCGAGCTCCAGCGACTGCTGCCCGGCGACGATGGCTTCCGGGTAGTGGCCGGAGTAGGCCAGGGCCCAGGCGTAGGTTGCCATCACGTCGGCGCTTTGAGGCGCGATCTCCGCAGCCCTCGTGGCCGCGGCCACGCTCCCTTCATAGTCACCGCTCAAGAGGCGAATGCCGGCGATGAGAGCGTAGACGGAGGGATTCTCCGGATCTATGGCATTCGCTTCCTGGGCGATCTCCTCGGCGATGGCGAGAGACTCCGATCGGGAGGCGGTCCAGCCACTGTCTGCGTCGTGCACGTGCCGCCATCCCAATTCGACCAGGGCGATGACGAAATCGGGATCGAGCTTTGTGGCTTCCTCCAGCATGTGCTTCGCGATCTCGTTCTCCGATCGGGTGAATTTGAACGCGTGCTCCAGCGCCTCGCGGTGCAACAGCCAGGCCTCGAGGTTGGTGGTCGACTTTCGCGTCAGGGCGCTGAACTGCCCGTCGAGCAGCTCGATATGCAGCGAGCTGATCACATTCAGGGTGATCTCATCGCGCATGACGAAAAGCTGATCGCTATCGCGGTCGTAGCGCTGCGCCCAGATGTTGCTGCCGGTCTTGGCGTCGACCAGGCGCACGTTGATCCGGAGCTTCTCGCCCCGGCTCTCGATACTGCCCTCGAGGAAGTGGCTGACGCCGAGCGCGGCGGCGAGGCTGCGCGAGTCCGCGCCCTCGCTTTCGCTCTCGCGGACCAGGTTTCGATCGGCGACGTGCAGCTCCGGAACGCGCGACAAGGCGGTGACGATGTCTTCCGTCAGGCCCTCGCTGACCAGAAGCGCCTTTCTGTCGTTGGCAACGGCCTGAAAGGACCGGACGGCGACCGCGAGCCGGTCCCTAGCCTCGGCCGCGTCGTTCGGGCCCGATATCCGGTCATGCACGAACCAGGCTGAAATTCCGACGACGACAAGTGCCATCGCAGCGACGATGGCCTTCTGAAAGGGAAGAGGTTTCCATCTGCGGATCCGCCGGACACGGCTTGCCGCGCCGGGCTCGTTCGAGGCATTCACCTTGTAGACACGAACCGGCTCCGCGATGTTCTTGAAGGTCTGCTCGCCGATGTCTTCGTAGGCGGCGTCCAAAACGGAGCGAAGCTGATCGTAGGCCTGTGCGGTGACGCAGATGCCCCCGGGCTCGGCCATGGCCTCGAGCCGCGAGGCGAGGTTGACTCCCGAGCCGTAGACGTCGTCGCCGTCGACGATGATGTCGCCGAGGTTGACGCCGATTCGAAGCTGCAGGCTGGCGTCTTTGACGCCGCGCCAGACCGACATCTCCGTTTGAATGGCGATGGCGCAGCGAACGGCGTTCACGACGCTGGCGAACTCCACCAGGAAGCCGTCGCCGAGCTGCTTGAAGACGCGACCCTTGTGCTGATGGACCTGAGGCTCGATGACTTCGTTGAAGAGGCGCTTGATGTTCGCGAATGTTTGCGGCTCGTCGGCATCCATCAGGCTGCTGAAACCGACCACGTCGGCCGCCAGAATCGCGGCAAGACGCCGTTCCTCGTCCGGAAGCAGGTCTTGCCCCGCGATGACCTGAAGCGGGCGATTGCGTGAGAAATCGGGTTTCAGCGACACGAACATTCCTCCTCGGGTGACCCGGCCGTTGCCGCTGTCGCGCCGCGCCTGCGATGCTCTCTTGGTCGGCCCCAGGGCATCGTCCGGCCCGCGACCTGCGATCAACCGCCGTCGGATGGAATGTGCGCTCTTTCTCAACCGCTTAGCAGTTTGTTACGGTGAGTCACGGCGCGGCCTGCAGCTCAAGGGGTAGCTGCTAACCTGTTGTTCTATCTAGCCGGGCAAGTTCCGACCGTTCCTAGGGCTCGCTTTCCCTCAGGATCTGCTTCAGGCGCTCGATCACCTTCTTGCGGCGGATCGCCTCGTCGACCACCAGCGAGAAGCTCGATGGGGGGTTGGCGCTCTTCGGCGCCGGCGGGATGACCAGCTCGATCGCGGCCGGCTCCGGCGGCGCCGGCTCGGCCATCGGCTCGCCGCCGCCGCAGCCCGCGAGGCCGGCGAGCAGCGGCAGGGCGATCGCGGCGCCGGTAGCGCGGGCGGCGCGGATCGGCCTTGCGGGTCGCGGGACGCTGGGCATAGTCCACTGAATCAAAAGCCGTTGCCCGGAGCAAGCCGCAAAGGGCCGCGCGACAAGGAGCCCGGGGGGGGGGGGAGGCAGCGTCATGGCCGAGGAGATCCTGATCGAGCGCGGCGAGGCCGGCATCGTCACTGTCGTGCTCAACCGGCCGGCCAAGCTCAACGCCCTGACCAAGGCCATGTGGGGCGCCCTGGGCGACGCCCTGCTGGCGCTCGACGGCGAGGAGGATCTGCGCTGCCTGGTGCTGCGCGGCGCCGGCGGCCGGGCCTTCTCGCCCGGCAACGACATCGGCGAGTTCGAGACCGAGCGGGCGAACCGCGAGCAGGGCCGGGCCTACGGCGCGGTCATGCACCGCAGCCTGACCGCCTTGCGCGACTTCCGGCATCCCAGCGTGGCGCTGATCGAGGGCATCTGCGTCGGCGGCGGCCTGGAGATCGCGGCGCTCTGCGATCTTCGGATCTGCGGCGCCTCGAGCCGCTTCGGCGTGCCGATCAGCCGCCTCGGCCTGGTCATGGCCTACCCGGAGCTGGCCGGGCTGAACGCGCTGGTCGGCCGCGCGGCGACCCTGGAGCTGCTGCTCGAGGCGCGGGTCTTCGGCGCCGAGGAGGCCAAGGACAAGGGCCTGGTCACCCGCATCGTCGAGGACCAGGAGGTCGAAGCCGAGGCCTATGCCACCGCCCGGCGCATCGCCGCGGGCGCGCCCCTGGTGCACCGCTGGCACAAGAGGTTCCTCGCCCGTATGGCAGAGCCCACGCCGCTGAGCGAGGCCGAGCTGGACGAAGGCTATGCCTGCTACGACACCGAGGACTTCGAGATCGGCCGCAAGGCCTTCCTGGCCAAGCAGGACCCGGGCTTCAAGGGCCGCTGAGATGGCGGCTGTGGAACGTCGTGGGCCGCTGGCCGGGCTCAAGGTGATCGAGCTGGCGCACATCATGGCCGGGCCGATCTGCGGCCTGCTGCTCGCCGACATGGGCGCCGAGGTGATCAAGGTCGAGAAGGTGCCGGGCGGCGGCGACACCCGCCGCTTCCTGCCGCCGGCGATCGGCGACCAGGCGGCCGCCTTCATGATGGCCAACCGCAACAAGCGCGGCATCGCCGTCGACTTGAAGCAGGAGGCCGGGCGGCAGGTGGTGCGCAAGCTGCTGGCCGGCGCCGACGTCGCCATCGAGAACTACCGGCGCGGCACCCTGGAGCGCATGGGCCTGTCCTACGACAGCCTGAAGGCGGAGAACCCGGGCCTGATCCTCTGCGAGATCTCCGGCTTCGGCCGCAGCGGGCCCTACGCCGAGCGCGGCGGCTTCGACCTGATCGCCCAGGGCATGAGCGGCCTGATGAGCATCACCGGCGAGGCGCCTGGCCGGCCGCCGGTCAAGGTCGGCGCGCCGATCACCGACATCACCGCCGGCATCCTCGGCGCCATGGGCGTCTGCGCGGCCTACGCCCACCGCCAGCGCAGCGGCGAGGGCCAGCGGGTCGACACCTCGTTGTTCGAGGCCGGCATCACCCAGACCTTCTGGCAGTCGGCCATCGCCCTGGCGGGCGGCGAGTCGCCGGCGCCGCTCGGCTCGCGCCACCCGATGAACGCGCCCTACCAGGCCTTCGCCACCGCCGACGGCTGGATCACGGTCGGCGCCGCCAACCAGGCGAACTGGCTGCGCCTGCTCGAGTTGATCGAGGCGCGCGAGCTCGGCGAGGACCCGCGCTTCGCCGACAACGAGCGGCGGGTGCGCAACGTCGAGGCGCTGGACGCGGCCCTGGCGCCGCTCTTCGCGGCCCGCCCGAGCGCCGACTGGCTGGCGCGGCTGGAGGCGGCCGGCGTGCCGGCCGGGCCGGTCTCGGACATCGCCGAGATGCAGCGCGACCCGCAGGCCCTGGCGCGCGGCATGGTGGTCGAGGTGCCCCATGCCTCCTTGGGCTCCGTCGCGACATTGGGGCCGCCGGTCAAGTTCTCCGAGACTCCGGCGGCCGTCATCCACGGCGCGCCGCTGCTCGGACAGGACAGCCGGGCCGTGCTGGCCGAGCTCGGCTATAGCGCCGCGGAGGTCGAAACGCTGATCGACCGGGGCGTGGTCATCGCCGCGGAGCCGGCGGCGGGCTAGAGGGGGGGACGGCCTTTGCTCATCACCGCAACGGGCACGCGCGGCGCCGTGGTCGCGCCACACCGCCTGGCGGCGCAGTCGGGGCTCGCCGTGCTGCGCGAGGGCGGCAACGCCGTCGAGGCGATGCTGGCGGCGGCCGCGACCATCGCCGTGGTCTATCCGCACATGAACTCGATCGGCGGCGACGGCTTCTGGCTGATCCAGGAGCCCGGCGCCAAGGCGCCCCTGGCGATCACCGGGGTCGGCGCGGCCGGCGCGCGGGTCGACGAGGCGCTCTACCGCGCGCGTGGCCTCGAGGCCGTGCCGGCGCGCGGGCCGCTGGCCGCCAACACCATGGCAGGCACGCTCTCCGGCTGGCAGGCGGCGCTCGAGGTCAGCGCCCGCTGGGGCGGCCGCTTGCCCCTGGCGCGCCTGCTCGAGGACGCGGTGACCTATGCCGAGCAGGGCTTCCCCACGAGTGCCGCGCAGCACGCGGACAGCCGCGACAAGCGCGCCGAGCTGGCCGAGGTGGCGGGCTGGTCGGCGACCTACGAGCCGGGCGGCGCGCCGCCGGCGCCGGGCGCGCTCTTCAAGCAGCCGGCCTTGGCGGCCAGCTTCAAGCGTCTGGCGGAGGCCGGGCTCGACGACTTCTACCGCGGCGAGCTGGCGCGGGCGGTCGCCGCCGACCTGGCGCGCGCCGGCTCTCCGCTGGAAGCCGCCGACCTGGCGCGCCAGGAGGCCCGGGTCGGACCGCCGCTGTCTCTCAAGCTCGGCTGCGGCTCGGTCTTCAACACGCCGCCGCCCTCCCAGGGCTTCGCCTCGCTGATGATCCTCGGCCTCTTCGAGCAGCTCGACTGCCGCGAGGCGGAGGGCTTCAGCCACGTCCACGGCCTGGTCGAGGCGGCCAAGGAAGCCCTGCTGCTGCGCGACGCCCATGTCACCGACCCGGCCTACATGGAGGTCGCGCTCGAGTCCTTCCTGGAGCCGCAGTCCCTGGCCGGCCGGGCGGCGGGCCTCGACCGGCTGCGCGCCCGGCCCTGGCCCTTCGATGCCATGGCCGGCGACACGGTCTGGCTGGCGGCGGCCGACGCGGCCGGCCGGGTGGTCAGCTTCATCCAGAGCCTCTACTGGGAGTTCGGCTCGGGGGTCTGCCTGGAGGAGACCGGCATCCTCTGGCAGAACCGCGGCTGCAGCTTCCGGCTGGAAGAGCGCGCCCAGAACCGCCTCGCGCCCGGCCGCCTGCCCTTCCACACCATCAACCCGGCCCTGGCCTTGCTCGACGACGGCCGGGTCATGGCCTACGGCGCCATGGGCGGCGACGGCCAGCCGCAAAGCCAGTCGGCCATCTTCACGCGCTACGCGCAGTTCGGTCAGGACCTGCAGGCGGCGGTTACCGCGCCGCGCTGGCTGCTCGGCCGCACCTGGGGGCAGGAGCGCCACGCCCTGCGCCTGGAATCGCGCTTCCCCGACGCCCTGGTCGCGGCCCTGGCCGAGGCCGGCCACGAAATCGAGCGGGTCGAGGCCTTCGACCCGATCGTCGGCCACGCCGGCGCCATCGTGCGCCACGCCGGCGGCCTGATCGAAGCCGCCGCCGACCCGCGCAGCGACGGCGTGGCGGCGGTGTTCTGAAGGGCCTTGCAGGCAGAACCGTGCGTGGCCTGACGCTTCAGCGAGCCGTCAACTCGTAAGGGTTCTTGCTGAGTGGTGGTAAATTTGCCAACATCTGGGATGAGTGATGACTATGAACTGGTGCACGGTAGCGGCAACGTCTTTCGCGACTCCGGGGATCGGGACGCCGACGTGAAGCAGGCCAAGGCCATCCTGGCCGCGCGGATTATCGGCGTGCTCGATGACCGCCAGCTCAGCCTGCGCAAGGCGGCCGGCTTGACCGGCTTTAGCCACAGCGACTTTTCCCGGGTGCGGGGCGCCGACCTCAGCCGTTTCACCGTCGATCGCTTGATGCGCATGTTGCGCGCCCTCGACGACAGCATCGAGGTCAGCATTCAGTTCTCGCCGCGCCGCGACGGTGTGGCCGCCGTGCTCTAAAGGGGTTTCCGCGGCCTTTCGGCCAGGAGCGCTAGTCTTGTGCCCATTGGGCCCCCGGCGCATGATGCGGGCGACATAGGCCCCGGTCCGCTCGCTGCGACGTTGCGTGGCGGTCGAGCGGTGGAGGTTGGCGCGTTCGGCCGGGCCCTGATCCAGCCCTGATCCAGCGAGGAGCGAGGACCATGAAGAGAATCCTGCTCGGGGCAGCGGTCGCCGCGGCCGTGACGTCCCTGGCGCCGCTCGGCCTCTCGGCCCAGGACGAGGCCGCCGACCCGCCGGTGGCGAAGGTCAACGGCGAGCCGATCCTGCGCTCCGAGGTGCTGGCCATGGCGACCGAGCTGCCACCGGAGTACCAGGCCCAGATCGGCGTGATCTTCCCGATGCTGGTCGAGCGCCTGGTCGACCTCAAGCTGATCGCCCTCGCGGCGGCCGATGCCGGGCTCGCGGAGGACGAGGAGGTCATGCGTCGGCTGGAGCAGCGTCGCGAAGAAGTGATGCGCGACGTCTTCCTCGAGCGGGCGCTCGCCGAGGCGCTGACCGACGACGTGCTGCAGGCGCGCTACCAGACCTTCCTCGAGGAGAACCCGCCGGAGACCGAGGTCAGCGCGCGGCACATCCTGCTCGAGACGCAGGAGGACGCCGCCACGGTGATCGCCGACCTCGACCAAGGGGCCGACTTCGCGACCCTCGCCCAGGAGCGCTCGACCGGTCCCTCCTCGAGCAGCGGCGGCGAGCTGGGCTTCTTCACCAAGGACCAGATGGTGCCGGAGTTCGCCGAAGCGGCCTTCGCCATGGAGGCCGGCTCCTATAGCAAGGAGCCCGTGCAGTCGCAGTTCGGCTGGCACGTCATCCTGGTCGAGGAGCGCCGCACCCAGGAGCCGCCGGCCTACGCCGATGTCGAATCGGATCTGCAGAGCGCGGTCAGCCGCGAGACCGTGCGCGAGATGGTCGCCAAGATGCGCGAGGGCGCCGAGGTCGAGATGCTGGAGCTGACCCAGCCCGGCGCTGGCGAGTCGGGCGGCGACGAGGGGACCGCCCAGCAGTGACAGCCGGTCCGTCCGGATCCACCGCTACTTTCTCGGGCCCGTTTCTGGCCTTGCTCCTCGTCGCCGGCGCCGCGCCGGCGGCGGCCGCCGAGCCGTTCATTACCTTGGCGCAAGCGAGCGGCGGACAGACGACGGAGACCGCCGCGCCGCTGCCGCGCATTCCGCCGCGTCCGCCGCGCCGTGTCGCGCTCGAAGCGCCGTCGGTCGCACCGACGGCGCCGCGCGCGGTGGCAACCCGTCCGCCGGATGCCGAAGCAAGCTCGCCCCTTGTCGAAGCCCTGCCGCAAGCCGTCGAGACGCAACCGATCGGTCTGCCGCCGGCACCGCAGCCGATCCTGCCGCCGAACGAGCTGGCGGCTTCCAGCGCGCTGGTCGAGGGGCTGGCCGACTATGTCCAGGCGCCGACCGACCCGCTCACCGGTCTCGATTTCGGCGCTGTCGGGAGCACCGACGTGGCAGTCGCCGAGGGTGCCGAGGGCACTGCGGACGACGGGGGAAGCGCCGGTGTCGGCGCCATCGAGGTCATGCCGCTGTCGCCTCTGGCGCCGCAGCCGGTGCCGGCACCGGCGGTCGAGCCGGAACAGCTCGCCGTCGCCCCGCCGGCCGGCGCCGCCCTGCCCGGCGAGGGCCGGGAAGCCGGTGCCGCGACCCGCAACCTGGGCGGCGTGCTGCAGGACATGATGGATCCGGAGTCGGTGGTCGCCCGGGTCAACGGCGAGACCATCCTCTGGCGCTCCATCGTCGAGTCCGCCGAGAGCCTGCCGGAGGACTACCAGGGCAAGCTGGAATCGATCTTTCCCGCGTTGCTGCAGCGCCTGGTCGACCTGAAGCTGCTGGCCCAGCGCGCCCGCGACAGCGGCCTCGACCAGCGCGCCGACGTCAGGCGCAAGGTCGCCGCCTTCGAGGAGGTGTTGCTGCGCGAAGCCCTGTTGCGGGAGATGCTGGCGCGCGAGCTGTCCGACGACGCCCTGCGCGCGGCCTACGACGACTACGGCGCGGAAGCCAAGACCCACATGCAGGTCAAGGCCCGGCACATCCTGCTCGACAGCAAGGAGGAAGCGCTCGAGGTGATCGCGGCGCTCGACGCCGGCGCCGACTTCGCCAAGCTCGCCCGCGAGCGCTCGCAGGGCTCCTCGGCCGGCCGCGGCGGCGACCTCGGCTGGGTCGACGTGGCCCGCATGGTGCCGCCCTTCGGCGCCGCCCTGGCCGGCCAGCCGATCGGCCGTCACGGCGTCTGGCCGGTCGAGAGCCAGTTCGGCTGGCACGTGGTGCTGGTCGAGGATCGCCAGGGCGAGCAGGTGCCGCCCTTCGAGCAGGTGCTGCCGCAGCTCCGCCAGGTCCTGGGGCGCGACCTGATCGAGCGCCGGCTGGTCGACCTGCGCGAGCGGGCCGACATCGAGATCGTCGAGCCGGCCCCGGCGGACGTTGACGCCGCCGGCCGGCCGGAGTCCGAATAGCGTTTCGCTGCGAGGCCCGGAAGCGGGCCGCCCGAGCAGTGGTGAGGGGGGAATGACCGCAAAGAGATCGCCGCTCGCGCCCGCGGGCCTGCCGGACATGCCGGCGCTCGCCGGCGTCCGCATGGCCAGCATCAACGCCGGCGTGAAATACAAGGACCGGGACGACGTGGCGCTCTTCGAGCTGGCGCCGGGCACGGCGCTGGCCGGCGTCCTGACCCGCTCCAAGACCGCGAGCGCGCCGGTCGAGTGGTGCCGCCGGGCGATCGCCGGGGGCCGGGCGCGCGGCCTGCTGGTCAACGCCGGCAACGCCAACGCCTTCACCGGCGCGGCCGGCCTGGCGGCGGTCGAGCGCACGGTCGCGGCGACGCGCAAGATCTTCGACTGCCGGGCGCGCGAGGTCACCGTCGCCTCCACCGGCGTGATCGGCGAGCCGCTGCCCGACGCGCGCATCACCGCCTGCCTCAAGACCCTCAAGAAGGGACTGCGAGCGGACGGCTGGCACGCCGCCGCCGGGGCGATCATGACCACCGACACCTTCCCCAAGGCGGCGACCCGGCGCTGCGAGATCGAGGGCCTGCCGGTGACGATCAACGGCATCGCCAAGGGCTCCGGCATGATCGCGCCGGACATGGCGACCATGCTGGCTTTCGTCTTCACCGACGCCAAGCTGCCGGCGGCGCTCCTGCAGTCGCTCCTGAAGCGCGCCAACGAGCGCAGCTTCAACGCGATCACCGTCGACGGCGACACCTCGACCAGCGACACGCTGCTGCTCTTCGCCACCGGCCAGGCGCGCCACCGCCGGATCACGACGAAGGACATCAGGCGCCTCGGCGACTTCCGGCGCGCGCTCGATGAGGTCTGTCTCGATCTGGCGCAGCAGGTCGTGCGCGACGGCGAGGGCGCCAGCAAGTTCGTGACCGTGACCGTCGGCGGCGCCGCCTCGGCCTCGGCCGCGCGCAAGATCGCCCTGGCGATCGGCAACTCGCCCCTGGTCAAGACGGCCATCGCCGGCGAGGACGCCAACTGGGGGCGCATCGTCATGGCCGTCGGCAAGGCGGGCGAGCGGGCCGACCGCGACCGGCTATCGGTCACCATCGGCGGCCTGCCGGTGGCGCGCGACGGCGAGGCGGTGCCGGACTACGACGAGGCGCCGGTCGCGCGCCACATGAAGGGCCGGGAGATCGACATCGCGGTCGACGTCGGCGTCGGCCGCGGCCGGGCGACGATCTGGACCTGCGACCTGACCCACGGCTACATCGACATCAACGCCGACTACCGAAGCTGATGACGGATCCGGAAGCTTGCTGGGAGGCCGGGGCGCGGACCTCGGACGCGCCGGCCAAGCCGCTGCTGCTGGTGGTCGCGGCGGCCCTGGTCGACGTCGACGGCCGGGTGCTGCTCTGCCGCCGGCCGCCGGGCAAGGCCATGGCGGGGCTCTGGGAGTTCCCCGGCGGCAAGCTGCAGGACGGCGAGACGCCGGAGCAGGCGCTGATCCGCGAGCTGCGCGAGGAGCTCGGCATCGAGACCCGGGACTCCTGCCTGGCGCCCCTGGCCTTCGCTTCGCATGGCTACGAGGACGTCCAGCTCCTGATGCCGGTCTTCGCCTGCCGGGTCTGGCAGGGCACGCCCAGCCCGCAGGAAGGTCAGGAGCTGGCCTGGGTCCGGCCGGCCCGCCTGCGCGACTATCCCATGCCGCCGGCCGACGAGCCCCTGGTCGCGCTCATCCGCGACTACCTTTAGACCGGACGGCGATGGGCGTGGCTCATCGCCGTGTGGTATCGGGCACCGCCTCGCCGGCCGACTGCTCGGCGCTGCCCAGCGCGTCGGCCAGCCGTGATTTGGCACTGCCCGGACGCAAGGGCTGCTGCTGGGACTCGTGGGGCGCCCAGCCGGTCAGGTAGATGACCTGGAAGGTCGCCGGCAGCTTGCCGTCGCCTTGGCGGTGTCGTGCGTCGTAGAGCGCCGCCGCGCGCGCCAAGGTGTCGCGGCGGCTGAAGCCGGCGCGCCGGCCGATCACCGCGTTGGACTCGCCCATGGCCCTGAGGTCGCGCATCAGGCCGAGGGCATCGCCGTAGCGCACCGTGATGCGGTCCTGGTCGGCGACGGGCAGGGCGAAGCCGGCGCGTTGCAGCAGTCCGGCGGCGTCGCGCAGCTCGGCGAAGGGCGAGACCCGCGGGCTGGCGCCCGACTCGATCTCGCTCTCGGCTTCGAGCAAGGCGTCGCGCAGCTCCTGCAGCGTCTCGCCGCCGAACAGCGCGGCGAGGAACAGGCCGTCCGGCTTGAGCGCGCGGCGGATCTGCAGCAGGGCACCCGGCAGGTCGTTCACCCAATGCAGCGACAGCAGGCTCAGCACCAGATCGAAGCGCGCCTCGCCGAAAGGCAGGGCCTCTTCGTCGGCCGCCAGCGTCGGCCGGCCGTTGGCCGCGGCGGCGCGGGCCAGCCGCGGCGAGAGCTCGGCCTGGACCAGCCGCTCGATGCCGCCGCGCCGGCCGAGCTGTGCCGCGAGCAGGCCGTTGCGGCAGCCCAGGTCGAGGGCCAGCGGGAAAGAGCGGGTGACGTCTTCGAGCCGCTCGCTGAGCCGCTCGGCGATCTCCCGGAACAGGAAGTCGCTGGCCGGCAGGGTCGCCGCCGCGCGCTCCCGGTGCCGGCGGACGCTCGCGCGATCGAAGACTCGGATCTCGTCGGTCATGACGGCGGCACTATGGCGCGCGGCCAGGCGGCGGGCCAGCGGCCACGCTCACCCTTCGTCAGGCTCAGGGTGAAGTCAGTGTTTTCAATGATCTAACCTCGCTCCACGCTGGACGAAGGGTGATCTCGGTCAAGGGCGGGCGGCTCATTGGGCAGCCTTCTAGGCCATTTCGAACCAGCGCATGACCTTCTTGGCCAGGCCGCCCTGCTCGACGCAGTCGGCGAAGCTGTGGCCGCAGCCGCCGAGGATCTGCAGCTCGAACTGCGCCTCGACGCGGCGGACCTCGGCGACCGCGCGCATGGCTTCGGTCCAGCGCGCCGCCCGCTCGACCCGGGTGAAGCCTTGGCGCGGGTCGACGCGCGGGCCTTTGCGCAGGCCGGCGTCGCGCGTCTGGTCTTGGGCACCGACCAGCACCAGGGTCGGGATGGCCAGGACGCGGTCGAGGGCGGCGGCGATGCGCCGGCCTTCCTTTCGCTTCTCGCCGATACCGTAGGGGTAGGGGGCGCTGCGCGTCGGGAAGGTGTACCAGCCGGCCGAGGACAGCGCGAGGCGGCGCAGCCGCGCGGGATGCAGCATCGCGAAGCGGTGGGCGAACTGCGCGCCGCCGGAGAATCCGAAGAGGTCGATTCGGGTCGTCGCCACGCCGGTCTCGGCGGCGACCTGCACGAGCGTCGCGATCATGGCCAGGTCGGCGCGGCAGGGATCGACCGTGACCTTCTGATAGCGCCGGCACTGTTCTTGGCCGAACAGCGGCGCGACAAGCAGGCGCCCGCTGGCCTCGGCGAGGGCGGCGAAGGCCCCGGCGTGTTCCTGGGCATTGCGGGAGATGCCGTGGACGGCGACCAGGGGCGGGCGCTCCGGGTCTATCTTGCTCGGTGCGAAGAGGTAGTGCGGCAGCGCCTCCAGCGAGGCCGGATTGCGGAAGCGGATCCGCGCGTCGCGCCGCGTGTCGCCGTTCGCGGGCCTGACCGTCGGCGGATCGCCGTCTGCGTCGCCGACACCGATGCAGAACAAGTTGATCATGCCGGTCTGCCGCGAGCGCCGGGTCAGGCGGCGGTCGGGCCGCCGTCGGCCGCCTCGCCATAGACCGCGGCGAAGCGCGACAGCGGCAGCATGTCGAAGATCAGGTGAATGCGCTCCGCCTCGCCGTCGTTGTGCGCCTCGTGGACCTGCTTGTTGTCGAACCACCAAAGCTCGCCCTCGCGCATGCGGACCTCTTCGCCGCCGCTCTTGAGATAGCTGCCGGCGGCGCTGCGCAGGATCAGGTGGTAGCGGTCGCGCAGCCGGTAGTACTCGCCGCGGTCGCTGTGCGGATAGACCCGGCGTCCCGGCATCAGGCGGACGATCTTGGCGCGACCGAGCTCGGCGTCCTGCTCCTGCGCGAAGGCCTGCAGGAAGTGGCGGAACCGGGGGAAGCGTAGCGAGGTGTTGGTGAAGCGGCTCTCATGCACGTCGCAGCGGGCGCGGCCGGCGATCTTGGATTTGACGATGCCGCGGATCGGGATCGCCTCGGCCTCGCGCTGCACGGCGATCTTGTCCTGCCGCCCGGTGTTGTGCGCCCAGGCCTCGGCGACCGAGTCGATCTCCTCCAGCAAGGGGCGCAGGTCGAGCCCCTCTTTGACTTTGCGGAAGTACTGCATGGCTCGCGCGCTCCGCTCTCTGTGCGATGACAGAAGCACAACGGCGGCGCGGCGGGTTTATTCCGAGCCGGCATCGCTTGACAGCCGCGGCGGGAGCGGCGGAGGCTTCTCCACGTGGCAGGCCTGGCGGACAGCACAACGATGCGCCAACGGCTCGCCGCCCTCGGCGGCGGGCTGCTCAACGCGCTCTTGCCGCCGCGCTGTCTGGCCTGCGGCGTGATGGTCGAGCGGCCCGGGGCGCTCTGCGGCGGCTGCTGGGACTCGATCGACTTCCTCGGGCCGCCGCACTGCGCCTGCTGCGGCCTGCCCTTCGACTTCGACCTCGGGCCGGAGGCGCTCTGCGGCCAGTGCAGCCGTGCGCCGCCGCCGCTGGACCGGATCCGCGCCGTGATGGCCTACGGCGAGACCAGCCGGCGCCTGGTGGCCGGCTTCAAGTACCGGGACCGGACCGAGGGCGGGCCGGCCTTCGCGGGCTGGATGCGCCGGGCCGGCGCCGAGCTGCTCGAGGAGGCCGAGCTGATCCTGCCGGTGCCGCTGCATTGGACCCGCCTGTTCGGCCGGCGCTACAACCAGTCGGCCATCCTGGCCCGCGAACTGGCCCGGGCCAGCGGCCGGCCCCTCGCCCTGACCCTGCTGCGCCGGCATCGGCGCACGCCGCCGCAGGTCCGGCTGACCGCCGCGGCCCGGCAGCGCAACGTCACCGGCGCCTTCGCCCTGGCCCCGGCGGGCAAGGCGGCGATCGACGGCCGGCGGGTCCTGCTGATCGACGACGTCTACACCACCGGTGCCACCCTGGGGGCCTGCGCCCAGACGCTGCGGCGGGCCGGCGCGGCCGGAGTCGACGCTATGGTCCTGGCTCGGGTGGTCCCCGAGGGCTGAGGCGCCTTCCAAAAGCCAGCGGCAGACCCTAGATTTGTCACCGAGGATGGGCCGCGAGGCGAGAGACCATGGCGCTGGTCGAGATCTACTGCAGCATGCTCTGCCCCTATTGCTACACGGCTAAGAAGCTGTTGGACAAAAAGGGCGTCGACTACGAAGAGACCGACGTGCTGATGAAGCCCGGCAAGCGGGCCGAGATGGTCGAGCGGGCCGGCGGCAAGACCTCCGTGCCGCAGATCTTCATCAGCGGCATGCATATCGGCGGCGCCCAGGAGCTGCAGGCCCTCGACGATGCCGGCAAGCTCGACGGGCTGCTGGCCGGGCCGTGAGCGACTCGCCGCCGTACGTCCCCTTCACCGCAGCCTGCGTACAGCTGACCAGCGGCCCGGAGCCGGCGTCCAACGTCGCCCAGGCGACGGCGCTGATCCGCGCGGCCCGGGATGCCGGCGCCGAGCTGATCATGACGCCGGAGACCACGGACATGATGCAGCCTCGGCGGGCCCTGGCCTTCGAGGCGGCGCAGGAAGAGGCGGATCACGCCGCGCTGGCCGCCTTTCGCGCGCTGGCCGCCGAGCTCGAGGCCTGGCTGCTGCTGGGCTCGCTGGTCGTACGCCTGGCGCCTGAGCGCCTGGCGAACCGCTCCTTCCTGATCGGCCCGGACGGCGCCGTGGCGGCGCGCTACGACAAGATCCACATGTTCGACGTCGAGATCCCGGACGGCCAGAGCTACCGGGAGTCCAAGGCCTATCGGCCGGGCGAGGCGGCGGTGCTCGCCGAGCTGCCCTGGGGCCGGCTCGGCCTGACGGTCTGCTACGACCTGCGCTTCCCGGCGCTCTACCGCGGCCTGGCCAAGGCCGGCGCCGCTTTCCTGACGGCGCCCTCGGCCTTCACCCGCTTCACCGGCGCGGCCCATTGGCACGTCCTGCTGCGGGCCCGGGCCATCGAGACGGGCTGCTTCGTCTTCGCCCCGGCCCAGTGCGGCGAGCACGCCGGTGGCCGGCGGACCTACGGCCATTCCTTGATCGTCGCGCCCTGGGGCGAGGTCCTGGCCGACGCCGGGGAGGAGCCGGGCTTCGTCACCGCGCGCATCGACCCGGCCGAGGTGGCCAAGGCGCGCGCCATGGTGCCCGCGCTCGGCCACGACCGGGCCTTTCGCTCGGCCGTCTCGCCGGCACCGCTCCGGCAGGCCGGCGAGTAGCGCTCAGGTCTCGGGCTCGCGTAGGGCGCAGAGGCGCTGGACGGCCGCCGGTTTCGGCCGCTCGACGGTCAGGTCCTCGTAGGCCAGCACGCGCAAGCTCCCACGCACCGCCTCCAGCAGCTCGCCCGGCCGAAGCAGGAAGTCCGGGTTGCTCGGCTTGCCGAAGCGCTCGTTGCCCCGCGCGAAGGTCTCGTAGAGCAGCAGGCCGCCCTCGGCGAGCACCGCCGGCAGCTCCGGCAGCAGCGGCCGGTGCAGGTAGTTGGTGACCACGACGGCGGCGAAGCGCCGCTCGGCGAAAGGCGGCGGCCTGCCGTCTTCCAGGTCGGCCTCGATGGCCTCCAGGCCGGGATGTTCCGCGAGGTCCGCCAGGCGGGAGAGGTCGCGGTCGATGGCGGTCACCGGATGGCCGCGATCGAGGAACAGGCGGCTGTGCCGGCCGCCGCCGCAGGCCAGGTCGAGGACCCGGCCGCCCGCCGGCACGGCCGCCGCGAAGCGCTCGACCCAGGCCGAGGGCGCCGCCAGGCCCTTGTGCAAGTCCCTGTCAGGCATCACATTTTCGTCCGGCGCCGGCATGCGCTAGGATGCTCCCCCGAGAAGACCTGGGTTGTTGGATGATTCGCTACAATCTGCAGTGCCGCAAGGCGCATCAGTTCGAGGCTTGGTTTCGCGACAGCGGCCTCTACGACGCCCAGGTCGCGGCCGGCGAGCTGACCTGCCCGGTCTGCGGCAGCAAGCAGGTCGAGAAGGCGGTGATGGCGCCGAGCATCTCGACCGGCAAGCGGCGCGAGAAGGCCAAGGCCGAAGCCGAGCAGGCCGCCAAGGTGCTCAAGGGCCTGCGCGAGATGCGCCAGCAGGTCGAGGCGAACTGCGACTACGTCGGCCCTTCCTTCGCCGAGGAAGCGCGCAAGATCCACTACGGCGAGTCCGAGCAGCGCAACATCTACGGCGAGACCGATGCCAAGGAGGCGGAGACCCTCAAGGAGGAGGGCGTCGCCGTCCAGCGCATTCCCTGGGTGCCGCTGGAGAACTCCTGAAGCGGCTTACTCGACCCTTTCCGAGCGTCGGGCGAAGAGCATGTAGTTGACGTCCAGCTCTTGGGCGTCGAGCCGCCAGCTATCGGTCAGCGGGTTGTAGACCAGGCCGGCCAGGTCGGTGACCTCCAGGCCCTCGCGGCGCAGGGCGCCGGTCAGCTCCGAGGGCTTCACGAAGCGCCGCCAGTCGTGGCTGCCGCGCGGCAGCCAGCGCAGGATGTACTCGGCGCCGACGATGGCGGTGGCGAAGGCCTTGAGGGTGCGGTTGAGGGTCGCCGCGACCATGGCGCCGCCCGGCGCCACCAGGCCCGCCGCGGCCCCGAGGAAGCTCTCCAGGTCGGCGACGTGCTCGACGACCTCCAGGGTGACCACCAGATCGAAGCGCCCGCCTTCGGCCAGCAGCGCCTCCGCGGTGGTCGCCCGGTAGCGCATCTCGACGCCGCTCTCGGCGGCATGGGTGGCGGCGGCCGAGATCGCCGCCTCGCTGGCGTCGATGCCGAGCACCTCGGCCCCGAGCCGGGCCAGGGGCTCGGCCGCCAGGCCGCCGCCGCAGCCGATATCCAGTAGTTTCAAGCCCTTGAGGGGGAAGGGGCCGAGCGGGTCGCGGCCGAAATGGGCGGCTGCCCGGTCGCGGATGAAGCCGAGGCGGGCCGGGTTCAGGGCGTGCAGCGGCTTGAGCCGGCCCTCGGGGTCCCACCAGTCTTCGGCCAACGCCGAGAAGCGCGCGACCTGCTCCGCATCGACGCTCGCGTCGCGGCTTTGCCGCGCTGTTCCCTGGCTCGCCTTCGCCATGCTCCGGCCTCAATTTTCCTTTGTAGCTGGGGGACTTGAACTTGCGTCGGCCCGGACCAGAAAGTATGGATATCCGCCCTTCGGGGGGCAAGCACTGGCTCACGTTCGGAGCGCTTCGGTCGCGACCCCAAGAGGCCGCATCCTTGGCTGGAACCGCCATGTCCCGGATCGTCATGAAGTTTGGCGGCACTTCGGTGGCCGACCTGGAGCGCATTCGCCATGCGGCGAGCCGGGTCCGGCGCGAGGTGGAGGCGGGGCACGAGGTCTGCGTCACGGTCTCGGCCATGGCCGGCGCCACCAACCGGCTGGTCGAGCAGGTCAGCGAGGCGGGCCGGGTCTACGACCTGCGGGAATACGACGTGGTGGTCTCGGCCGGCGAGCAGATCTCGGCCGGCCTGATGGCCGTGGTCCTGGGGGAAATGGGCGTCCAGGCCCGCTCCTGGCTCGGCTGGCAGATTCCCATCCGCACCAACGCCGTGCACGGCAGCGCCCGCATCGAGCGTATAGAGACCGAGGAGCTGCGCCGCCGCATGGCCGAGGGCCAGGTGCCGGTGGTGGCCGGTTTCCAAGGGCTCGACGACCAGGGCCGGATCACCACCCTGGGCCGCGGCGGCACCGACACCACCGCGGTCGCCCTGGCGGCGGCCCTCGGCGCCGACCGCTGCGACATCTACACGGACGTCAGCGGGGTCTTCACCAGCGACCCGCGGATCGTCACCAAGGCCCGCAAGCTCGAGCGGGTGACCTATGAAGAGATGCTGGAAATGGCCTCCCAGGGTGCCAAGGTATTACAGACACGGTCTGTGGAAATGGCCATGAACCACCAGGTCCGGGTTCAGGTCCTGTCCAGCTTCGAGGACGAGCCCGGCACGCTGGTGGTAGACGAGGATGAGATCGTGGAAAAGGCAATCGTCAGCGGGATTACCTACAGCCGAGACGAGGCGAAGATCACCCTGTTCGGCGTGCCCGACCGGCCCGGCGTGGCGGCCAGCATCTTCGGGCCCCTGGCGGACGCGGCCATCAACGTCGACATGATCGTCCAGAACGTCTCGGAAGACAGCGCGATCACCGGCATGACCTTCACGGTCACCAAGGCCGACCTGGAGCGCGCGGTGAAGCTGCTGGCCGAGCAGCAGCAGAGCCTGGGCTACGAGCGCCTGGCCCACGACCCCAACGTGGTCAAGGTCTCGGTCATCGGCGTCGGCATGCGCAGCCACGCCGGCGTTGCCCAACAAATGTTCCGTGCCCTGGCGGAAAAAGGTATCAACATACAGGTCATCTCGACCTCGGAGATCAAGGTCAGCGTCTTGATTTCCGAGGACTATACCGAGCTGGCGCTGCGGAGCTTGCACAGTGCCTACGGGCTGGACAGCGAATGAGTCAGCGAGAGCCCAATCCGGGCGAGTCCGGGCCCGAGATCACGTTCCTGGACTATCTGCGCGCTAGCCGGCTCGGCCGGGCCTTTGCTAAGAGGTTCGCGAGCTCGGACGACAGGGGCGCGGCGGCTCGGGGCCGCGGCGCGAACGGGCACGACGAGGAGATCGAGGGTGGCGCCCTGGGCTTTCCCGCGCGCTTTCGCAAAGCGGTCGGCGGCGGACTGATGCCGCTGCGCCGCCGTTCCGGGAAGGACGCGGCGGACCCGGACTCGGTCCAGCCGATGCCCGCGGGAAGCGGTGCCGAGCCCCCTCAGGAACCCCCGCACGATCCCGGGCCCCCGGTCAATCTGGAGAGCGTCGGCGCCGTCCTGAAGCGGACGCGCGAGGGCTACGAGGAAGACCTGGCGGCGGTCGCCCAGACCCTGCACATCCGCCTCGCCTACCTGCAGGCCATCGAGGACCAGCGCTTCGACCGCCTGCCGGGCCCGGCCTACGCGGTCGGCTTCATCCGCGCCTATTCCGACTACCTGGGCCTGGACAGCGCCGACATGGTCCGGCGCTTCAAGATCGAGGTCGAAGGCCTCGACAAGCGCCAGGAGCTGTTCTTCCCGGTGCCGGTCTCCGAGAGCAAGCTGCCGGGCGGCGCGGTGATCATGGTCTCGCTGCTCTGCATCGGCATCGCCTACGGCGCGTGGTTCTACCTGAGCAGCGACGAGCGGCCGACGGCCGAGGCCGTGCCGCCGGTGCCGGAGGAGCTCGGCGGGCCGCCGGCGGAGGAGACGGCAACCGCCAGCCTGGCCGCCGAGGGCGCCGCCGAAGAGCAGAGCGAAGCGGCTGCGGCCGAGACCCCCGCCGAGGACAGGGAGAGCGAGCCGGCGACGGAGCAGGCGGAGCTCGCCGGGACCGCCGAGCCGGCGCCGGAGGAGGAGCCGGCCGAGGCCGCGGCGGCGTCGTCGGACAGCGCCGAGGAGACTGACGCCGCCGACGCGGCGGCGGATACGGCCGCCGCGGACGCCGCCGAAACCGGCCTCGAGCAGGGCTCGGCCACCGGCGACGCCATCACCGCGCTGATCGCCCAGAGCGATGGCCAGGCCGCGGCGCCCCAGGCGGGCGCGGCCGAGGCGGAGGCCGAGAGCGCCGACCCGGCCGCGGCGGCGGCCGAAACCAGTCCCGTGAACCTGGCGCGAATCCTGCGGCGGCCGTCGGACCTGGTGCCGCCGCAAGCGCCCGAGCCGCCGCAGCAGGAGGCCGCCGAATCGGCGGCGATCCCCGAGCGCGCCGGTGCCGGGCGCGGCGCCTCGCGGCAGCCCTTGCCGGGCAGCCCGGGCATCGCCGTGCCCGCCGATGAGGCCGGGAACATCCCCCAGGCTCCCGCCCCCGAGCAGGTCGCGGCCCGCGACGAGGGGCGGACGCCGCAGGTCTTCGGCGCCGAGAGCGAGAAGACCCGCATCGTGCTGCGGGCGACCCAGGACTCCTGGGTGCAGATCCGCGACGGCAACGACGACCTGCTGCTGACCCGGGTGCTGCGCCGCGGCGACGAGTACCGGGTGCCGGCGGAGGCCGGCCTGACCTTGCTGACCGGCAATGCCGGCGGTATCGAGATCGTGGTCGACGGGGCCGCGCTCTCGCCCCTGGGCCCGGTCGGCGCGGTGCGCCGCAACATCAAGCTCGACCCCGAGCGCCTGCTGGACGGGACAGCGATCCCGTCACGCTAAGGCAACAGGCGCACTTTACGGTCCAGACGGCCGGTGCCGCGAGTCCGCACAAGCGGACGAACCTATAGCCTGCCAGGCTTGAGTTTCTTGGGCCGAGGGGCCATGGTCCGGGGGTGGCTCAGGCCGCGCGAGAGGGCGGCGAGCGCCCGATTTCAGGCCCCGCGCCCCGATCCGAGGTCGAGACGATGAGCGTGCGTCCCTATCGAGACATCCTGCGCCGGAAGTGTCGGCAGATTCACGTCGGCAAGGTGCCGGTCGGCGGTGACGCGCCGATCACCGTGCAGTCGATGACCAACACCCTGACCACCGACGTCAAGGCGACCATCGAGCAGGTCCGGGCGCTGGAGGTGGCCGGTGCGGACATCGTGCGCATCTCCTGTCCCGACCAGGACTCGACCAAGGCGCTGAAGGAGATCGTGCCGGAAGTGACCGTGCCGATCGTCGCCGACATCCACTTCCACTATAAGCGCGGCATCGAGGCGGCCGAGGCCGGCGCCTCCTGCCTGCGTATCAACCCCGGCAACATCGGCTCGCGCGAGCGGGTCCGCGAGGTCGTCAAGGCGGCGCGCGACAACGACTGCTCGATGCGCATCGGCGTCAACGCCGGCTCGCTGGAGAAGGAGCTGCTGGAGCGCTACGGCGAGCCCTGCCCCGAGGCCATGGTCGAGAGCGCGCTCAACCACATCAAGTACCTCGAGGACGAGGACTTCTTCGAGTTCAAGATCTCCTGCAAGGCCTCCGACGTGTTCCTCGGCGTGGCGGCCTACATGCAGCTCGCCGAGGCCTGCGACTATCCGCTGCACCTGGGCATCACCGAGGCGGGCGGCCTGCAGTCCGGCACCATCAAGTCGGCGATCGGCATCGGCAACCTGCTCTGGTCGGGCATCGGCGACACGATCCGCGTCTCGCTCTCGGCCGACCCGGTCGAGGAGATCAAGGTCGGCTTCGACATCCTCAAGTCGCTCGGCCTGCGCCACCGCGGCGTCAACGTGATCTCCTGCCCGTCCTGCGCGCGCCAGCAGTTCGAGGTGATCAAGACCGTCGAGGTCTTGGAGAAGCGCCTGGCCCATATCACCACGCCGATGACAGTCTCGGTCATCGGCTGCGTGGTCAACGGCCCCGGCGAAGCCCTGATGACCGACGTCGGCTTCACCGGCGGCGGACGCGGCACGCATCAGGTCTACATCGGCGGCCAGCCGGACCACCGCCTGCAGGACGCCGACATCGTCGACCACCTGGTGGGCCTGGTCGAGAAGAAGGCCGCCGAGATCGAGGCCGCGAACGCGGCGGCCGAGGCGGCCGAAAACCAAGCTTCTTCGGCGAACGCCGCCGAATAAGCTCCTCGCGACGGAGTTCCAGTCTTGTCCGGTCTGCAGCCGGTTCGCGGCACACGCGACCTCTTGCCCGACGATATGCGCCGCCACCGCGCGGTGGTCGAGACCGCGCGCGCGGTGGCCGAGCGCTACGGCTACCTGGAGATGGCGACGCCGGTCTTCGAGTTCACCGAGGTCTTCAAGCGCACCCTGGGCGAGACCTCCGACATCGTCACCAAGGAGATGTACACTTTCACGCCCGGGGGCACGCCCGGCGGGCCGGACGGCGAAGGCGAACAGATCACCTTGCGGCCCGAGGCGACGGCGGGCATCGCCCGCGCGCTGATCTCCGGCGGCCTGGCGCAGCACCTGCCGCTGAAGTTCTTCACCAGCGGGCCGATGTTCCGCCACGAGCGGCCGCAGAAGGGGCGGCTGCGGCAGTTCCACCAGATCGACGTCGAGCTGCTCGGCGTGGCCGATCCCCGGGGCGACGTCGAGATCATCGCGGTCGGCGCGCAGATCCTGCGCTCGCTCGGCGTGCTCGAGCGCACCACGCTGGAGCTCAACACGCTCGGCGATCCGGAAAGCCGGCAGGCCTACCGCAAGGTCCTGGTCGACTACTTCTCCGGCCATCGCGAGGCCCTGAGCGATGACAGCCTGCAGCGCCTGGAGCGCAACCCGCTGCGCATTCTCGATTCCAAGGACGAGGGCGACCGCAAGCTGGTGGCCGACGCGCCGCTCTTCTCCGACTATCTGAACCAGGCCAGCGTCGACTTCTTCGAGCGCGTCAAGGCGGACCTGACCGCGCTCGGCCTCGGCTTCGCGCTCAACCCGCGCCTGGTCCGCGGCCTCGACTACTACACCCACACCGCCTTCGAGTTCGTCACCACGGAGCTCGGCGCCCAGGGCGCGGTCATGGCCGGCGGCCGCTACGACGGCCTGGTCGAGACCATGGGCGGGCCGGCGACGCCGGGCGTCGGCTGGGCCGCCGGCGTCGAGCGGCTGGCCATGCTGATGACGGCGGCCCCGGCGGCGCGGCGGCCGGTCGCGGTGGTGCCGATCGGCGCCGAGGCGGAGCGCCTGGCCCTGACCTTGACCGAGTCCCTGCGCGCCGCGGGGCATAGCATCGACCTGGGCTTCGGCGGCAACGTCGGCAAGCGCATGAAGCGGGCCAACAGGATCGGCGCCCGGGCCGCCGTGATCCTCGGCGAGGACGAATTGCGCCAGGACAGCGCCACCCTGCGTGACCTCGACAGCGGCGCGCAGGAGCTGGTGCCGCTCTCGGCCCTGGCGGAGCATTTGGCGCGCTTCCGCTGATCCGCTAGATAGAGTCATGTCCGGTCAGTCTCCCGTCGAGCGCTTGCTGGTCGTCGGGGCCGATCACCGCTCGGCGCCGGCCGATTTGCGCGACGCGCTGCTGCTGGCGGCCGAGGATCCGGTGGCGCGGCTCCAGGAGATCAAGGCGAGCGGCGTCGAGGAGGCCTGCCTGCTGGCGACCTGCGACCGGGTCCTGGTGGTCGCGCTCGACGACCAGCCGGAGGCCGCGGCGCGCCGCCTGATGGAGCTGCAGGCCCGCTGGGCCGAGCTGGCGCCGGGCGACTACAAGGGCCACGCGATCCGCCATGTCGGGGCGACGGCCCTGCGCCATCTCTTCGCGGTGGCGGCCTCGCTGGAGAGCCAGGTGCTGGGCGAGCCGCAGGTGCTCGGGCAGGTCAAGGACAGCCACCGCCTGGCGGCCGCCCACGGCCTGCTCGGCCCGGCCCTGGAGACCCTGATGCAGGCCGCCTACACCACCGCCAAGCGGGCGCGCAGCGAGACCGGCATCGCCGAGGGACCCGTCTCCATGGCCTCGACTGGCCTCGGCCTGGCCCGGCGCCTGCACGGCGACCTGGAGCGTTGCTCGGCCCTGATGATCGGCCTCGGCGAGATGAGCGAGGTCTTCGCCGAGGCACTCTGCTCGGCCGGCGTCGCCCGGATCAGCTTCATCCATCCGGCCAAGGAGCGCGCGGCGGCGCTCGCCCATCGCCTGCAGGCCAACGTCCGTCCCTGGGAGGAACTGACCGAGGCGCTGTCCGACGCCGAGATCGTCATCTCCGCGCTCGGCCGCGGCGACTTCGCGGTCACCCTGGCGGGCCTCAAAGAGGCCTTGCGCCGGCGCCGGCAGCGTCCGATCTTCCTGATCGATGCCGCGGTGCCGCGCGACGTCGAGCCGGCGGTGGCGGCCCTCGACAGCGCCTTCGTCTACGACCTCGCCGACCTGGAGTCGGCGACCGACGTCGGGCGGCAAGGCCGCATGGATGCTGCCGAGGTCGCCTGGTCGATCGTCGAGGCCGAGCTCTCGGCGCACCTCGCGGACTCGGCGGAGCGCCGCGCGGTGCCCTCGGTGACCGCCTTGAGAGAGCATTTCGAGACCGTGCGACAAGAGGTTCTGGCCAACGGCAAGCTCGATGCGGAGGCGGCGACCCGGCTGCTGATGAACCGTCTGCTGCACGATCCGAGCGAGGCGCTGCGCCGGACGGCGGCCCAGGCGCCGGGCGATCAGGCCGAGCTGGAGCGCGCCTTGCGCCGGCTGTTCCGCATCGACTCGCTCGGTGCCGAGGCGGCGCGCCGGCTGCGCGAGGAGGGTGAGCCGTGAGCCTGGACGACAAGCTCGACGCGGTCGTCGCCAAGCACGACGAGCTGAGCGACCGGCTGGCGACGCACGACAGCCCCGGCTCGGCGGACTACGTGCAGATGATCCGCGAGCTGGCCGACCTCGGGCCGCTGGTCGAGGCCATCGGCGCCTACCGCAAGGCGGAACGGGAGCGCCTCGACGCCGAGGCCTTGCTGGTCGAGCCGGACAGCGACGGCGAGATGCGCGCCCTCGCCGAGCAGGAGCTGCAGGACCTGAAGGAGCGTCTGCCGACGCTGGAGCAGCAGGTGAAGCTGCTACTCTTGCCCAAGGACGCGGCCGACTCGCGCAACGTCGTGCTCGAGGTGCGGGCCGGCACGGGCGGCGACGAGGCCGCGCTCTTCGCCGGCGAGCTGCTGCGCATGTATCAGCGCTACGCCGAGGCGCATGGCTGGCGCTTCGAGATGCTCGACCACTCGGAGACCGAGATCGGCGGCTGCAAGGAAGCGAGCGCGGCGGTCACCGGGCCCGAGGTCTTCGCGCGGCTCAAGTTCGAGTCCGGCGTGCACCGGGTGCAGCGCGTGCCGGTGACGGAATCGGGCGGGCGCATCCACACCTCGGCGGCGACCGTCGCCGTGCTGCCCGAGCCGGAGGAGGTCGAGGTCGCGGTCGAGGACTCGGACCTGCGCATCGACACCTACCGCTCCCAGGGCGCCGGCGGCCAGCACGTCAACACCACCGACAGCGCCGTGCGCATCACCCACCTGCCTAGCGGCATCGTCGTGCAGTGCCAGGACGAGAAGTCGCAGCACAAGAACAAGGCCAAGGCCATGAAGGTCTTGCGCGCCCGGCTCTACGACCAGCAGCGCCAGCAGCAGGCCGACGAGATCGCCGCCGAGCGGCGCAGCCAGGTCGGCAGCGGCGACCGCTCCGAGCGGCTGCGCACCTACAACTTCCCGCAGGGCCGGGTCACCGACCACCGCATCAACCTGACGCTCTACAAGCTCGACAAGGTGATGACCGGCGAGGCCTTGGACGAGATCATCGAGGCGCTGATCGCCGAGGACCAGGCCGCCCGCCTGGCCGCCGTCGAATGAGTCTCGCCGATGCCGCCTGCGCGACTCTCGGCAGCCTGGTCGCGGACGCGACGATGGCCCTCGGACGGGCCGGCATCGAACAGCCGCGGCGCGAGGCGCGCTTGCTGATCGCCGCGGCAATCGGCAGCGGACCGGAGACGGTGCTCGGCTATCCCGAGCGCCCGCTTTCCGGCAGCGAGAAACGCATGGCCGAGGCGCTGGTCGCGCGGCGCTGCGCGCGCGAGCCGCTGTCGCGCATCCTCGGCCGGCGCGAGTTCTGGGGCCTACCGTTCCAGCTCTCGCCGGCGACGCTCGATCCGCGGCCCGAAAGCGAGACGCTGGTCGAGGCGGTCCTCGATTCGCTCGACGACAAGACGCGGCCGCTGCGCCTGCTCGATCTCGGCACGGGCAGCGGCTGCTTGCTGCTGGCGCTGCTGTCCGCGCTGCCCGCGGCCGAGGGGCTCGGCGTCGATCGCGCGCCGGAGGCATTGCGCACCGCGGCGGCCAACGCGCGCGCGCTCGGCCTCGCCGAGCGGGCCCGTTTCGCGGCGAGCGACTGGGGCGCGGCCCTTGCCGGCGGCTGGGACCTCGTGGTCTGCAACCCGCCCTACGTCGTCGAGGGCGAGATCGCCGGCCTCGCCCCCGAGGTCGCCGCGCACGATCCGCGCCTCGCCTTGTCCGGCGGGCCGGACGGACTCGACGCTTACCGCTCGTTAATACCGGGCTTGCTACACCTGTTGGTCGAAGGCGGCTTTGCCGTCCTGGAGATCGGCGTCGGCCAGGCCGAAGCGGTGGTCGGACTGCTCGGCGAGGCGGGCTTGCGATGCCGAGCGCCGCGCCGGGACCTTGCCGGTCACGACCGCTGTATCCTTGCCGTACGGGTCGCGTCCTAGGACGCTGGATCGACCAAATGGCAAGTAAAAAAAGTGGTTGGAAAGCCGTTGCGGCCTGACTAAGTTTGTTTCGGGAGCAGAGGAGAAAGCGTCCTAGAAGGACGCTTCGGGACCCCCATAAAGCGTCCATAGAACAAAGCTCGCATGACCGCCCGGCCGGCGGTGCCGCAGGGGATGCGAGTTGTTGATGCCACCATTGAAGTAACGAGGCCATGAGACAAGCCAATCCCGGACGACGGCCGCGGGGACGGCCGAATCGCAAGCACCACATGTCGCCCAGGTCGCAGACCTTCGACAGCAACGGTCCCGACGTACGGGTGCGAGGGAATGCGCATCAAGTCTACGAAAAGTACTTAGCGCTCGCGCGTGACGCCAATTCCTCGGGCGATCGAATTGCCGCCGAAGGTTATTTCCAGTTTGCCGAGCATTATTTCCGCGTTCTGAACGACAGCACCGACCCGCAGCCGCAAGGCCGCCCCGAACAACGCCCCGAACAACGATCGGACCAGCGCCGCGATCGGCAGGAGCGCGGCGAGCGCCCGGCCGAGGGCGAGGCGCAGCCCGGGCCCGACGGCGCGGCGCTGGCCGAGACCCTGCCGCCCGCCGAGGCCGAGGCCGCTTCCGGCGGCAACGGTGCCGCCGAGGAGGCGCCGAGCGAAGAGCCGGCCGGCGCGACCAGCACCCGGCCCCGCCGCGGCCGGCCGCGGCGCCGCACCGCCAAGGCGAACGGCTCGGACGAGGCGGGCGACGAGGGCGAGTCCAAGGTTGCCGGCGACAGCAGCGAAGCCGCGACCACCTGACCGGCCGCTTCTGGACGGCGCTCTTTTCTTGAAAAGACGGACTCGACGCGGTCCCTAGAGCGTTGCCGGCTTAAGTGGCATCGACGGTCCGCTGCCGAGAAACGAACCGCCCCCTCACCCAGCTCCGGCTAAGCTCAGCCTACGGCTTCGCTAAGCCTCCACAGCCCTCTCCCCCGACGGGGGAGAGGGATGTGCAGGCTTGGCGAGGCGCAGCCGAGCCTTAGCCGGAGCTGGGTGAGGGGGCAGTTCGTTTCCATGTCGACGGCTGCCGCGACAATCGACGATGGCCGGAGCGTCGACGGATTGGCGGACCGATGCCGTGATTCCGCGCGAGCGGAAAACGCCCTAGAGCAGCGTCACCTCGTCGCCCACCGCGATATCCCCTCCTTCGACCACGCGCGCGAAGGCGCCCATGTCGACGTGGCCGAAGCCCCGCTGCAAGGCCAGCGGGATGTTGAGGTCGCGCGCCGCCGAGTCCGGGTTGACGTTGGTCGCGGCGCAGCGGTCGATGCGGCCCTCGCCTTGCAGGCGCACGCCGCCGATGCGGATCTCCCTGCCCTGCCAGCCGAGCTCCTCCCAGGCGTTGCTGCCCTCGAGGTAGAGGTTGGCGCGAAAGCGGCGCCGGTCGACCGGTTCGCGCACGACCCGCTCCAGGTCGGTGACCGAGGCCAGGCCGATGATCGAGAGGAAGGGCGCGTCGCTGTCCGTGTAGGGCTGCGACGCGGCTTCGACCATGCGCGGCGCGCTGCGCAACTGATCGGCCATGAAGCCGGCGAAGAACTGTGCCAGCAGGGCGCGTCCGGTGAGCTCGGTTATCTTGCCGCGGACCACCGGCTTGCCGGCGCGCTCGATGACCATCTCGCCCGACTCGTCGTCGAACTTGATGCGGAGCTGCGCCAGCTTCTCGTCCTTGGCCAGGTGCAGGAAGTTGCGCCGCGGCTGCCAGGCGCCGGACTCCGCCGAAGCCGCGCCGGAGCCGTGGGCGATGGCGAAGCGGCGGTCGTTCGGCAGCGCCTGCTCGGCGGTCAAGGTGACGCGCTCCAAGGGCTCGGCGTTGAGCCCCTTGATCGGGTAGCGGCAGATCTGTGCCACGGTGATCGGCACGGCGTCTCTCCCCCCTCCTTCGCGAAGCTGTCACAGAACGCGCTCGGCCCGGGGGAGTCAATGCGAGGGGCCCGGAACCCAGCCTCGCGCGCCCGCTGAGTGCCACCCGACCACCACCCGTCCACCTAGGGGGCCCTTGTGTCCTTTCGGCAACAGTCCCATATCGGTGGTGGCGGGTGACGCACGTCAACGCTTCGCCAACCCTGGGCCCCTAGGCTGGGACTCGGTTGGTTCAGGACTTCTTACCGCATCGTCGCGCGCAGGCCGCACCGAGCCGGCTGCGTCGGGGAGGGCAGAGGAATGGATCTCGAGAAATACACCGACCGCTCGCGCGGCTTCGTGCAAGCCGCCCAAACGCTGGCCCTGCGCAGCAATCATCAGCGCCTGACCAGCGAGCACCTGCTCAAGGTTCTGCTGGACGATCCCGAAGGTCTCGCCGCCAACCTGGTGGCCGCGGCCGGCGGCGACGCGGCGCGCGCCCGCGCCGGCATCGAGGCGGCGCTCGACAAGCTGCCGCGGGTCGAGGGCGCCGGCGCCGGCCAGGTCTATCTCGACCCGGCCCTGGCGCGGCTCTTCGAGCAGGCCGAGACCCTGGCCGAGAAGGCCGGCGACAGCTACGTCACCGCCGAGCGCCTGCTGCTCGCCCTGGCGCTCGCCAAGGAGACGGCCAGCGCCGAGATCCTCAACCAGGCCGGCGTCACCGCCCAGGGCCTCAACCAGGCCATCGAATCCGTCCGCAAGGGCCGCAAGGCCGAGAGCGCCAGCGCCGAGGAGAGCTACGACGCGCTCAAGAAGTACGCCCGCGACCTGACCGAGGTCGCCCGCGAAGGCAAGCTCGATCCGGTCGTCGGCCGCGACGAGGAGATCCGCCGCACTATCCAGGTGCTGTCACGCCGGACCAAGAACAACCCGGTGCTGATCGGCGAGCCCGGCGTCGGCAAGACCGCCATCGTCGAGGGCCTGGCCCAGCGCATCGTCAACGGCGACGTGCCGGAGACCCTGAAGGACAAGAAGCTGCTGTCGCTCGACCTGGCGGCCATGGTCGCCGGCGCCAAGTTCCGCGGCGAGTTCGAGGAGCGGCTCAAGGCCGTGCTGCAGGAGATCGCCGCGGCCGGCGGCGAGATCATCGTCTTCATCGACGAGCTGCACACCCTGGTCGGCGCCGGCAAGGCGGAAGGCGCGATGGACGCCTCCAACATGCTCAAGCCGGCCCTGGCGCGCGGCGAGCTGCACTGCGTCGGCGCCACTACCCTCGACGAGTACCGCAAGCACATCGAGAAGGACGCCGCCCTGGCGCGGCGCTTCCAGCCGGTCTTCGTCGCCGAGCCGACGCTCGAGGAGAGCATCTCGATCCTGCGCGGCCTGAAGGAGAAGTACGAGCTGCACCACGGCGTGCGGATCACCGACTCTGCCCTGGTCTCGGCGGCGACGCTCTCCAACCGCTACATCACCGACCGCTTCCTGCCGGACAAGGCGATCGACCTGGTCGACGAGGCGGCCAGCCGCCTGCGCATGGAAGTCGACTCCAAGCCGGAGGAGATCGACGAGATCGACCGCAAGGTGATCCAGCTCAAGATCGAGCAGACGGCCCTGCGCAAGGAGACCGACACGGCCTCCAAGGAGCGGCTGGTCAAGCTCGAGCAGGAGCTGGCCGAGCTGGAGGAGAGCTCGGCCGAGCTGACCGCCCAGTGGCGTGCCGAGAAGGACAGCCTGGCCGGCGCCCAGAAGCTGATGGAGGACCTGGACCGGGCGCGCAGCGAGCTGGACTCGGCGCAGCGCAGCGGCGCCCTGGAGCGCGCCGGCGAGCTGCGCTACGGCGTGATCCCCGAGCTCGAGCGCAAGATCGCCGAGTCCGAGGAGGTGCAGGAGCGCCGGCTGCTCAACGAGGAGGTCGGCGAGCCCGAGATCGCCTACGTCGTCTCGCGCTGGACCGGCATTCCCGTCGACAAGATGCTGCAGGGCGAGCGCGAGAAGCTCTTGCAGATGGAGGACCGCCTGGGCGAGTCCGTGGTCGGCCAGGAAGAGGCGATCGTCGCTATCTCGAACGCGGTGCGCCGGGCGCGCGCCGGCCTGCAGGACCCGCAGCGGCCGATCGGCTCCTTCCTGTTTCTGGGGCCCACCGGCGTCGGCAAGACCGAGCTGACCAAGGCCCTGGCGCGCTTCCTGTTCGACGACGAGCAGGCCATGGTCCGGCTCGACATGTCGGAGTACATGGAGAAGCACGCCGTGGCGCGCATGATCGGCGCGCCGCCGGGCTACGTCGGCTACGAGGAGGGCGGCGCGCTGACCGAGGCGGTGCGGCGCCGGCCCTACCAGGTGGTGCTGTTCGACGAGATCGAGAAGGCCCACCCCGACGCCTTCAACGTGCTGCTGCAGGTGCTCGACGACGGCCGGCTGACCGACGGTCAGGGCCGCACCGTCGACTTCCGCAACACGCTGATCGTGATGACCTCGAACCTGGGCTCCGAGATCCTGGCCGGCCAGCCCGAGGGCGAGGACAGCGAGGGCGTGCGCGGGCCGGTGATGGAGGTGGTGCGCGCCGCCTTCCGGCCGGAGTTCCTCAACCGGCTCGACGAGCTGCTGCTGTTCCACCGCCTGAGCCGGCCGCACATGGGCGGCATCGTCGACATCCAGCTCCAGCGGCTGGACGCCCTGCTGGCCGACCGCAAGATCAGCCTGACGCTCGACCAGGCGGCGCGCGACTGGCTCGCCGAGCGCGGCTACGACCCGGTCTACGGCGCCCGGCCGCTGAAGCGGGTGATCCAGCGCGAGCTGCAGAACCCGCTGGCCTCGATGATCCTGGAAGGCGAGATCGCCGACGGCGACGCCGTCGCGGTCTCGGTCGAGGACGGCGGCCTGACGATCAACGGCCGGGAGATTCCGACGGAGGCGGCGGCCTGAGTCAGCAGGCCGCGGCCTGCGACGCCCCGGTCTCGGGCTCGCTGTCGCCCTGGGCGAGCGGCTGGCCGCAGGCGGCCTCGGCCATCAGGGTTTCGGAGGGCTCGCGCCGGCGCAGCGAATCGATCTCCGCCCGGACGGCCTGGAAGGCCTCCAGGTCTGCGCCCTTCAGGCGCTCGCCGCTCGGCAGGTCGAGCTTCAGCGGGTTGACCTGGCGGCCTTTGGCCAGCACCTCGTAGTGCAGGTGCGGGCCGGTCGAGCGGCCGGTCGAGCCGACGTAGCCGATGACCTGGCCCTGCTTCACCTTCGAGCCCTTCTTGAGCCCCTTGGCATAGCGGCTGAGGTGGGCGTAGGCGGTCTTGTAGGTGCCGTTGTGGCGCAGGCGGACGTACTTGCCGTAGCCGCCGTTGCGGCCGATCCGCTCGACGACCCCGTTGCCGGCGGCGTAGATCGGCGTGCCCTTGGGCGCGGCGAAGTCGATGCCGCGGTGCATCTTGTTGTAGCCGAGGATCGGGTGCCGGCGCATGCCGAAGCGCGAGGACAGCCGCGCGCCGTCGATCGG
>JANQLT010000130.1 GCA_028280455.1 Kiloniellales bacterium | reverse complement strand
ATAGGATACTGCCGTGGGTGGCCGGGAGGGGGAGCGGGCCGGTGCCGTGAGTCCGCGTCAGCGGAAAACGCTCTAGCGAAGGCGCCGGAGAGCCGCAGGGTCAAAGCCCGGCCACGGCCAAGGGCGCCGCGGCGGCGTGCGCCGCGGTCTCCAGCAGCGTCTCGCGCTCGAAGACCCGCTCGAAGGCGTCGCGCAGCGCCACGTCGGCGTCGGCCATGGCGACCGGATAGCCGAGGTCGGCCAGGGAGGTGACGCCGTGGCCGGCGATGCCGCAGGGCAGGATGCCCGAGAAGTGCTCGAGGTCCGGATCGACGTTCAGGGCGACGCCGTGATAGCTGATCCAGTGGCGCAGGCGGACGCCGAGGGCGGCGATCTTGTCCTCCGTGCCGGCGGGGGCGCCGAGCGCGGCGCGGTCGATCCAGATGCCGATGCGCCCCGGCCGGCGCTCGCCGCGCAGGTTGAAGGCGGCCAGGGTCTCGATCAGCCAGTCCTCCAGGTCCGTCACGTAGCGCCGGACGTCGCCGCCGCGGCGCTTCAGGTCGAGCATGACGTAGGCCACCCGCTGGCCGGGGCCATGGTAGGTGTAGCGGCCGCCGCGGCCGGTCCGGTAGACGGGGAAGCGCTCGGGGCTCAGCAGCTCGGCCGGATCGGCGCTGGTGCCGGCGGTATAGAGCGGCGGATGCTCGAGCAGCCAGACCAGCTCGCCGGCGCTGCCCTCGCGAATCGCCCGGACGCGGCTCTCCATGGCCGCCACGGCCTCCGGATAGCCGACCGGCTGGGCCTCGATCCGCCAGGAGACCGGGCCGGGGATGCCGTCTCTGCGCGCTTCGGTCATGCCTCGCTCTTGAGGTCGGCGACGGTTTACTAGATCACCGCCGATCCCGCACAATAAGTGGCCGCCCGGGAGACGGCCAGGGCCGAGCGGACAGCGGCCCGCGACGACAAGGCCGGACCCGGAACCAGGCGGTCACCGCCCGCTGCGGCGGCGAGGCGAGGCAGACTCATCGGAAAGGGGGGCGCGGCATGGCAGAAGACCTGAAAGAGGCCGCGCTCGCCTATCACCGCCTGCCCAAGCCCGGCAAGCTGGCCATCACGGCGACCAAGCCCCTGGGCAACCAGCACGACCTGGCCCTGGCCTATTCGCCGGGCGTCGCCTCGGCCTGCGAGGCGATCGCCGAGGATCCCCTGGAGGCGGCCAGCCTGACCGCCCGCTCCAACCTGGTCGGGGTGGTCTCGAACGGCACCGCCGTGCTCGGGCTCGGCAACATCGGGCCGCTGGCCGCCAAGCCGGTCATGGAAGGCAAGGCGGTGCTGTTCAAGAAGTTCGCCGGCATCGACGTCTTCGACATCGAAGTCGACGCCACGGAGGTCGAGAAGGTGATCGAGGTGGTCGCCGCGCTCGAGCCGACCTTCGGCGGAATCAACCTGGAGGACTTCAAGGCGCCGGAGTGCTTCGACATCGAGTCGGGCCTACGCGCGCGCATGAAGATCCCGGTCTTCCACGACGACCAGCACGGCACGGCGATCATCGTGGCGGCGGCGATCTACAACGGCCTGCGTCTGGTCGGCAAGGAGATCGGCGCGGTCAAGCTCGTGGCCTCGGGCGCCGGCGCGGCGGCCATCGCCTGCCTCAACCTGCTCGTCTCCATGGGCATGAAGCGCGAGAACATCTGGGTCAACGACATCGTCGGCCTGGTCTACCAGGGCCGCGAGGAGCAGATGGACCGCTGGAAGGGCGCCTACGCCCAGGACAGCCAGGCGCGCAGCATGGGCGAGGTGATCGACGACGCCGACATCTTCCTCGGCCTCTCGGCGCCCGGCGTCCTCAAGCCGGAGATGGTCAAGCGCATGGCCGAGCGGCCGCTGATCATGGCGCTGGCCAACCCGGTGCCGGAGATCCTGCCGGAGCAGGCGCGCGAAGCGCGCGCGGACGCGATCATCGCCACCGGCCGCTCCGACTATCCGAACCAGGTCAACAACGTGCTCTGCTTCCCCTTCATCTTCCGCGGCGCGCTCGACGTCGGCGCGCGCGAGATCAACGAGGAGATGAAGATCGCCTGCGTCAAGGCGATCGCCGATCTGGCCCAGGCCGAGGCCTCGGAGGTCGTCGCCAAGGCCTATGGCGGCGAGAGCCTGCAGTTCGGCGCGGACTACCTGATTCCAAAGCCCTTCGACCCGCGCCTAATCCTCAAGATCGCGCCCGCCGTCGCCCAGGCGGCGATGGAGACCGGCGTCGCCAGCCGGCCGATCGAGGATTTCCCGGCCTATTGCCGCGGCCTGGAGCGCTTCGTGTTCCGCTCGGGCATGCTGATGAAGCCGCTCTTCGAGCGGGCGCGGCAGGACCGCAAGCGCCTGATCTACGCCGAGGGCGAGGACGACCGCGTGCTGCACGCCGTGCAGGTCGTCGTCGACGAAGGCCTGGGCACGCCGATCCTGGTCGGCCGGCCGCGGGTCATCGAAAGCCGCATCAAGCGCGCCGGCCTGCGCATCGAGGCCGGCCGCGACTTCGACATCATCAACCCGGAGAAAGACGACCGCTTCAAGCAGTACTGGTCGGGCTATCACCGGATCATGGAGCGCCGCGGCGTCACGCCGGACGTCGCCCGCACGGTGGTGCGCACCCAGAACAGCGTGATCGCCGCCCTGGCCGTGGTGCTCGGCGATGCCGACGCGATGATCTGCGGGGTCGACGGCGGCTTCCGGCGGCACTTGGCCCACGTCCGCGACGTCATCGGCCTCGCCGAGGGCGTGCGCGACCTCTCCGCGCTGAGCCTGCTGATCCTCTCGCGCGGCACCTACTTCATCGCCGACACCCATGTCAGCCAGGACCCCGGCGCCGAGGAGCTGCTGGAGATGAGCCTCCTGGCGGCGGCCCATGTCCGCCGCTTCGGCATGACGCCGAAGATCGCCCTGCTGTCCCACTCCAGCTTCGGCTCCTCGAGCTTCGAGTCGGCGACCAAGATGCGCGAAGCGGTGGCCCTGCTGCACGAGCGCTGCCCCGAGCTGGAGGTCGAAGGCGAGATGCACGCCGACGCCGCCCTCAACGAGCTGGCGCGGCAGCGGACCTTCCCGAACTCGAAGCTGACCGGCGCCGCCAACCTGCTGATCCTGCCGAACCTGGACGCGGCCAACATCGCCTTCAACCTGCTCAAGGAGCTGGGCGACGGCCTGCCGGTCGGGCCGATCCTGATCGGCACCGCGGCGCCGGCCCACGTGCTGCCCTCGACCGTCACGGCCCGCGGCGTGGTCAACATGAGCGCGGTCGCCGCGGTCGACGCCCAGGACCGCAGCGCCACGACAGCCGATCTCCGTCAGCGCGGCGCCGCATGAGCGAGACCGCGCCCCCGCAGAGCGAACGGGAGGCGCCCGCGCCGGAGGAGACCGCGGCGCCCGAAGAGGGCTACGAGGTCCCGAGCGAGTTCATCTTCTCGGTCGAGGAGGCCCTGGGCGAAGGCCGGGTCGCCGCGGTCGAGGAGCTGGTGCAGCCGCTGCATCCCGCCGACCTCGCCGACCTGCTCGAGTACATCACCCAGGAAGAGCGCCTGCTGCTGATCGACATCGTCGGCAAGACGATGGACTCCGAGGTCCTGGCCGAGCTGGCGCCGAGCGTGCGCGAGGAGGTGATCGATCAGCTCGGGCCGCGCGACTTCGCGCGCATCCTCTCGGACCTGGACAGCGACGATGCCGTCGAGATCTTCGAGGACCTCGACGAGGAGGCGCAGAACCGCTTGCTGTCCGCCCTGCCGCGGGCCTACCGGCAGCTCCTGGAGGAGAGCCTCACTTTCCCCGAGGACTCGGCCGGCCGCCTCATGCAGCGCGAGCTGGTCGCCGTGCCGGCGGCCTGGACGGTCGGCCAGACCATCGACTTCATGCGCGCCGCCGAGGGCCTGCCGGACGACTTCTACGACCTCTTCGTGGTCAATCCCAAGCACCGGCCGGTCGGCGTGATCCCCTTGAGCCGGGTCTTGCGCAGCCGGCGGCCGATGCGGCTCTCCGAGATCATGGACACGGAGATGAAGCCGATCCCGCTGCAGATGGACCAGGAGGAGGTGGCCTACACCTTCCGGCAATACCATCTGGTCTCGGCGCCGGTGGTCGACGAGGCCGGCCGGCTGGTCGGCACGATCACCGTCGACGACGTGGTCGACGTGATCGACGAGGAGGCCGAGGACGACCTGGTCAAGCTGAGCGGCTTGGGCGAGATCGACCTCTACAGCGCGACCCTCGACACCACCAAGGCCCGCTTCCCCTGGCTGGTGGTCAACCTGCTGACCGCGGTGCTGGCCTCGCTGGTGATCGGCCTCTTCGAGGGCACGATCGAGCAGCTCGTGGCCCTGGCGGTGCTGATGCCGATCGTCGCCTCGATGGGCGGCAACGCCGGCACCCAGACCCTGACGGTCGCGGTGCGCGCCATCGCCATGAAGGACCTGACCGCGGCCAACGCCCTGCGCTTCATCTGGAAAGAGCTTCTGGTCGGCAGCTCGAACGGCGTGCTCTTCGCCATCCTCTCCGGCATCGTCGCCTGGCTCTGGTTCAGCGACCCGGCGCTCGGCCTGGTCATCGCCATCGCCATGATCGTCAACCTGATCGTCGCCGGCCTGTCCGGCACCTTGATCCCGCTCGGCCTGGAGCGGATCGGCGTCGACCCGGCGATCGCGTCGAGTGTCTTCCTGACGACGGTGACCGATGTCGTCGGCTTCTTTGTCTTCCTGGGCCTGGCGGCCCTGGTCTTGTTGTGAGGCGCGCATGACGGCGGACTTGTTGATTCGCGGACGCTGGATCGTCACCGGTGCCGGCGAAGAGGACCCGACCTGGGTCGACGGCGCGGTGGCGGTGGCCGGCGAGAGTATCCTTGAGGTCGGCGGCTGGGAGGCGCTGCGCGCCGCGCACCCGGACGCCGAGGTCGTCGGCTCCGAGCGCACCGCCGTCCTGCCCGGGCTGATCAACGCCCATCACCACGCCAGCGGCGTCACCAACTTCCAGCACGGCTTCCCGGACATGCTGCTGGAGCCCTGGATCCTCTCGCTGACGGCGATGCGCGACAGCGACCGGGCCCTGGAGACCCTGCTCAGCAGCGCCGCCCTGCTGCGCAGCGGCGTGACCAGCGTGCTCGAAGTCGCGCGCGGCGAGGGCACGGCGGATCGCTTCGATACGAAGTCGCGCGAGCGGCTCAAGGCCTATGAGACCGCCGGCATCCGGGCGGTCTATGCGCCCGGCCGGGGCGATCACGGGCACCTGGCCCACGGCGCGGAGGGCGACGCCGCCTTCATCGCCTCGCTGCCGGACGAGCTTCGGCCGGCGGCGGAACAGCTCCTGCCGAGGGAAAGCCGCTTCGACGCGGACGACTACTTCGCGGTGGTCGAAGGCCTCTGCCGGGACTTCGCGGCGCACCCGCGCGTCTCGGTCGGCTTCGGGCCGCCGGGGCCGGTCTGGGTCGCCGACGAGAACTGGCGGCGCATCGCCGAGGCGGCCGAGCGCCTGGACACGGTGATCCAGACGCACGTCAACGAGTCGCTCTACGAGATGCTGCAAGGCCCGCGGGAATACGGCGGCCGCTCGACGGTCGAGCACCTGCACACCCTCGGCGTGCTGAGCCCGCGCTTCTCGATGGCCCATGGCGTCTGGCTCAGCGAGAGCGACCTCGCGCTGCTGACCCATACCGGCGCCGCGGTGTCCCACAACCCGAGCTCGAACCTGCGCCTGCGCGCCGGCATCGCGCCGCTCAACGCCATGCTCTCGGCCGGCGTGACGGTCGGGCTCGGCATGGACACCACGACCCTGGGCGACGACGAGGACATGTTCGCGGAGATGCGCCTGGCGATGCGGCTGCACCGCACGCCCATCCTCGGCGGGCCGACGCCGCGGCCGCTCGACGTCTTCGCCATGGCCACCACGGGCGGCGCGCGGCTGCTCGGCCGCGAGGGCGCGCTGGGCCGGATCGCGCCCGGCTACCTGGCGGACCTGGTCGTGCTCGATCTGGAGCGGATCACCTGGCCCTGGGTCGCCCCCGAGGTCGATGCCCGCACGCTGCTGCTCAACCGGGCCCAGGCGCGCGACGTGACCGCCGTGCTGGTCGGTGGCGAGCCGGTGGTCCGCGACGGCCTGCCGACCCGCTTCGATCTCGCCGAGGTCGGCCGGGAACTGGCGGCCCGGCTGGCCTCGGAGGCGATTCCGACGGCCTTGGCGGCGCAGGTGGAACAGCTTCTGCCGCACCTCGAGGCCTACTACAGGAGCTGGGCGGTGCCGGAGCCGGCACCCTACACGGTCTACAACTCGAGGACCTGAGCGAGACAGGCATGGCGGAGACCTTGAGCGTCTCGATCTGGCGCGGCGGGGCGGAAGGCGCCTTCCGGGCCTACCAGGTGCCCCATCGGGCCAGCCAGACCGTGCTCGACGTGGTGACCTGGGTGCAGCGCAACCTGGAGCCGACCTTGAGCTACCGCTTCGCCTGCCGGGTCGGCATGTGCGGCTCCTGCGCGATGACCGTCAACGGCCGGCCGCGCTGGACCTGCCGCAGCCACGTCTCGGCGGTGGCGCCGGACCTGCGCCTGGAGATCGCGCCCTTGCGCAACCTGCCGGTGATCAAGGACCTGGCCTGCGACATGACCGGCTTCTTCGAGAAGTGGCAGCGCGCGGAAGGCCGCTTCAAGGGCGGGCTCAGCCGCCGCGACCCGGTCGAGCGGATCCTGCCCGACGCGCCGCAGCGCCGCGCCGCCGACGCCGCGATCCAGTGCATCAACTGCGGCGTCTGCAACGCCGCCTGCGACGTCGTCGCCTGGAACCCGGACTACCTCGGCCCGGCGGCCCTGAACCGGGCCTGGAGCCTGCAGAACGACGGCCGCGACCGGGCCCGCGTGGAACGGCTGCGGGCCGTGGCCACCGCGGCCGGCTGTCACGCCTGCCACAGCCAGCAGGGCTGCGCGCTGCATTGCCCCAAGCACCTCAACCCGACGGCCTCGATCGCCGGCCTCAAGGCGGCGAGCTTCAAGGCGGTCTTCAAGGGCGAGCTGTGATGGCCGGCGGCCCCAGGCTCTATGTCGCGCAGCGCCTGAGCGCGCTGGTCCTGGCACCCCTGGTGCTGGTGCACCTGGCGCTGATCCTCTACGCGGTGCAGGACGGCTTGAGCGCCGAGGAGATCCTGGCGCGGACCCGCGGCAGCCTGTTCTGGATGCTCTTCTACGGCCTCTTCGTGCTGGCGGCGGCGCTGCATGCCAGCATCGGCCTGCGCAACATCGTCGCCGAGCTGACGCCCTGGCGCGGCCGCTCGCTCGGCCTGGCGATGCACCTCTTCGGCTTGCTGCTGCTGCTGCTCGGGTTCCGGGCGGTCGCCGCCGTGACCCTGTGAGCCGCGCGATGCTCAGGCCGCACAGGAACCATCCGGCCTGGTGGGCCTTCGCCCTGCACCGGGCGTCGGGCATCGGCCTGGCGCTCTTCCTGCCGCTGCACTTCCTGGTGCTCGGCCTGGCCCTGGAGCAGGAGGCGCGCCTGGACGGCTTCCTGCGCTGGAGCGACAATGCGCTGGTCAAGCTCGCCGAGATGCTGCTGGTGTTCCTGCTGGCTCTGCACATGACCGGCGGCTTGCGGCTGCTGGCGCTGGAGCTGCTGCCCTGGCGGGACTGGCAGAAGACCCTGATCGCGCTGGCCAGCGGCGCC
>JANQLT010000109.1 GCA_028280455.1 Kiloniellales bacterium | reverse complement strand
GGCCTTGAGCGTGTTCATGACTGCGTTCTCCGGTGTGTGTAGGCTTGTTGTCTCAAGTTTCGAAAGACTATATGGCAAAACCCCCGATAATGGCAAGTAATTTCGTTTCGTTATTAAAGTAATGTTGAAGTATATTTATCGATAATTTGAGACAAATCCGCATAGCCCGATTCGTCGCCCCCGTTCAAAGACTTGCGCGAGGTCGAACTGGATGGGGCGGCGCGACCCTGTGGCAGGGCCGTGACCGGGCGGGTCTCAGCGGCCTTGGCCGAGGGCCAAAAGAGAACCGGCCGCCTGATGAAGGCGGCCGGGTTCCGAGCGCAATGCCGACGGTAATCTCTGGAGGCCCGGCCCTTGCCGGCCGGGCGGCGTCAAAGGGATCGCGTTGCTATGCGGTCAGGCGCCGGGCTGGGCGGCGTCGATGGTCGAGGAGACCGAAGAGAAGAAGCTCGAGATGTTCGTGCCCATGGCCTGCAGGGCGAAGATCCCGGCCAGGGAAATGAAGGCCGCGACCAAGCCATATTCGATGGCGGTGGCCCCAGTCTCGTCATGGAGGAAAGTGAAGACTGACATCATCCGGTTTGTTCCTTGTGGTTCTTATGCCGACCCAAGTTTCGACCAGTATATTCGGCAGCAGTGTTAAATAGCAATCGATTTCTATTTGAATTTTATACAATATTGCCGCGATTTTGTCACAAATAGTCGGGGCATTTTCGTCAAATGCCCGGCATCGGCCGCGCCTCGGCAGGCCGGCCGCGGGACCGCGCGCCGAGCGGCCGGCTCAGAACCAGTCGAGCTCGATTTCCAGGATCGTCCTGCCGTCCCGCCGCACGATGGCCTTGCGCCCGCTCTTGGGCAGCGGGATGGCGCGGTGCTTACAAAAGGCCACGACCATGTCGATCATCTGCTGCTTGTCGACCGCGACGCTGGTCTGGCCGTCGACCAGGGGATCGCGCAGCCGGACGGTGGCGCCCCGGTCGACTCCCTCGGGGATATCGACCTGGCGGATGTTGCCGGAGCGCACCTGCTGCTCGGACAGCTGGTCGTAGTAGAGCCCGGCGGCGACCTGGAATTCCGCGTCTTCCAGGACGATGCTTCGCAGTTCTTGTCCCATGCTGCCGCCAAGCTACCACATCGAGTGGCGTCGGATACAAGAGGCATGCGGCCGGCCGGCCGGGGCAGCTTTATTCTCGCGACGTTGCCATTCCTTTTGGGCTAAGGTCCGGGCGGGCAGAGGGGCTCCGCACGAAGGCCCAAACGCTGTGGTTGCAGGGAGGTTTTCATGCGCAAGGCCGCAATTGTCCTCGTCTCGCTGGTCGTCATCCTGGTTCTGGCGGTGGCGATCCTGCCGCGCATCATCGGCGGCAACACTCTCAAGCCGCAGATCGCCGACGCCGTCCGCGAGGCCACCGGCCGCGAGCTGACGATCGGCGGCGACATCGATCTGGCCTTGCTGCCGAACGTCTCGGTCAGCGCCAGCGACATCGCGCTGTCCAACGCCCCCGGCGGCGACCCGGCCGAGATGCTGACGGTCGAGAGCATCGACCTGAGCCTCGCCCTGCTGCCCTTGATCGGCAGGGACGTGGTCGTCCAGAAGCTGGTGGTGCAGAGCCCCAAGGTCGTGCTGCGCCAGGACGAGGCGGGCCGCGGCAACTGGGAGTTCGAAGGCAAGGCGCCGGCCGAGCCCGCCGAGCCCGCGGGAGAGGGCGAGGCGGGAGGCTCGCCGCTGGCGGCCCTGCGCCTGGGCGACGTGCGGATCCTCGACGGCGCGCTGAGCTTCGCCAGCGATCTCACCGGCGCGTCCTACGAGGTCAGCGACTTCGAGCTGGCCGCCATGCTGCCGGATCTGGACAGCCCCCTGTCGCTCGACGGCGGCTTCAACATGAACGGCCAGGCCGTCGCCCTGGACCTGAGCGTCGAGACCCCCGGCCAGGCGATGGAACAGGAGCCCTTCGCCGTCGCCGCCAGCTTGCAGTCCGAGCTGATCACCGCCGGCTACGAGGGCCAGGTGCAGCAGCAGCCCGTGCCGGGCCTCGACGGTCAGTTCGACCTCAACATCGGCTCCGTCGGCGCGCTGCTGGCCTGGCTGCAGCAGCCGCTGCCCGAAGGCCAGCCGGATCCCGGCAGCCTGGCGGCGAGCGCCCGCTTCACCGGCGACGGCGCCAAGGCCACGCTGGAGGAGGCCAAGATCGAAGGCGAGGGCCTGCAGGCGACCGCCAGCGGCAGCATCGACGGCAGCGGCGACGTGACCAAGATCGCCCTGGTGGTCGAAAGCGGCGTCCTGGACATCGACCGCTACTTGCCGCCCGAACAGCCTTCCGCCGCCGATAGCGGCGCGGCCGAGATGGCCGGCGAGGCGACATCGCCCAAGGACATGGTCGAGGGCCTGTCCGACGAGCCGATCGATCTCGGCGCGCTCAAGTCGACCGACGCCGACGTCCGGGTCAAGCTGGGCGGCATCAAGGCCAAGGGCTACGAGATCGGCCCGGTCGGTCTGACCGTCCTGCTGCAGGGCGGCAAGCTGACCGCCGACTTGGCGGAAGTGCAGCTCTACGGCGGCAGTGTCGCCGCGCAGGTGGCACTCGACGGCTCCGGCGAGGCGCTCGGCGCCGATGTCGGCCTGACGGTCGACAAGGTCGACCTCGGCGCGCTGGCGGCGGTCGCCCAGCCCGAAGGCGAGCTGCCGGTCAGCGGCGTGGTCTCGGCGGCGGTCGAGATGGCGACCCAGGGCGCCAGCCCGCGCGCCCTGGCGCAGGCGGCGGTCGGCAAGGTCGAGGTCGATCTCGGCGGCGTCGACGTGAAAGACGAGCGCGCCGCGGCGCTCTCCGAGCTGAAGCTGCGGCTCGATCTGCCCGGCCTGGAGTCCGAGCCGAGCCTCGACGCCCAGGCCGTCTACAACGGCCAGAAGGTCGCCGTCGCGGTCAAGACGGCGCCGATCGGCAAGGTCATGGGCGGCGAGTCCTTCGCGCTCGACGCCAAGGTCGAGTCAAAGCTGGTGACCGCCGGCTATGCCGGGCAGGTGCACCAGCAGCCGCAGCCGGGTCTCGACGGCAGCTTCGACCTGAACATCGGCTCGGTCGGCAAGCTGCTGTCCTGGCTCGGCGAGCCGCTGCCCAAGGAGCAGCCCGACCCCGGGCCCTTCGCGGTGACGGCGCAGTTCACGGGCGACGGCGCCAAGGCGACGCTCGAAGAAGCCAAGCTCAGCGGCAAAGGTCTCGAAGCGACCGCCCGCGGCAGTCTCGACGCCTCCGGTGAGGTCAAGAAGATCGCCCTGGTGATCGACGGCGGGGTGCTCGACGTCGACAGCTATCTGCCGCCGCCGAAGCCGGCCGCGGAAAGCGCATCGGCCGCCGCGGCGCCGGCAGCGAGCTCGCCGCAGGAGCTCATCGCGGGTCTGTCGGACGAGCCGATCGACCTGGCTTTCCTGCAAGGCAACGAGGCCGACGTGAAGATCAACCTCGGCGGCGTCAAGGCGATGGGCTATGAGCTCGGCGAGATTGCGCTCAGCCTGCTGCTGCAGAACGGCAAGCTCGATATCGACCTCGCGGAGCTCGGCCTCTACGGCGGCAAGCTGACGGCCGCGGTCGATCTCGACGGCAGCGGCGGCGCCCTGGGCGTCACCCTCGGCGCGGCGCTCGACGGCGTGGACATCGTGAAGCTCGCGGCTGCCGCTCAGGCCGGCGCGCCGCCGCCGGTCACCGGGCTTGCATCGGCGGCCCTGCAGATCGCGGCGACCGGCGCCAGCCCCCGGGCCCTGGCGGAGAGCCTCAAGGCCAACCTGGAAAACGCGACAATCGACGGCCCGGCCATGAAGGCCAGCGCCAACGCCAGCGTCGAGGGCGGCAGCAAGAACCTGCGCTTCGACGCCAACGTCAACATCGACAGCATGGATCTCAACGCTCTCCTGCCGCCGGCCGAGGACGGCGGGGCGGCGCCGGCGGAGCCGGCCGGTCAGGGGCAAGGGGGCTGGAGCACGGAGCCGCTGCTCTTGGAGCCGCTGCATCTGGCCAACGGCCAGGTCACGCTGACCTCCGGCCGCATCCTCTACAAGGAGCTGGCGATCGAGCGGATGAGCGGCAAGCTCACCTTGGAGGGCGGCGTGCTCGACCTCGGGCTCGACGAGCTGGCCCTGGCCGACGGCGGCGTCAGCCTGGCGGCCAAGCTCGACGCCTCGGGCGAGGCGGCGGCCCTGGACTACAACGCCAGCGTCAAGGCGGTGCAGGCCAAGGATCTCTTGAAGGCGGCCTCCGGCATCGACTGGCTCTCGGGCCTGGCGAACTTCGAAGCCAAGGGCTCGGCGCGCGGCAAGAGCCAGCGCGACCTGGTCGGCAGCCTCAACGGCAGCGGCAGCTTCCAGTTCCTCGATGGCGCCATCGAAGGCATCAACCTGGCCGAGACCCTGCGCAACGTCGGCACGCTCGGCATGGGCGGAAGCGATAGCGGCGGCGGCGTGCCGAAGACCGACTTCACCGAGCTCAGCGGCTCCTTCACCATCACCGACGGCATCGTCAACAACCCCGACATGAAGATGCTGGCGCCGCTGATCCGGCTGTCCGGCAACGGCGACGTGCCGCTGCCGCCGCAGAGCATCGACTACGGGGTCGAGGCGAAGCTGGTGGCGAGTCTCGAAGGGCAGGGCGGCGACGAGGCCCTGGCCGGCCTGCCGATCCCGATCCGCATCACCGGGCCCTGGAGCGGCATGAGCTACGAGGTCGACTGGCAGTCCGTGTTCCAGCAGGCTGCCACCGACCCGGCGCGTCTCGCCAACATGCCGGCCGAGATGGGCGACATGGCCAAGCAGTTCGGCGTCGACCTGCCGCTGCCGGGCCTCGGCGGCGAGGGCGGTGCCGCCGGTGCGGTCCTCGAGCAGCTCCCCGGCGCCTCGGGCGAGGGCGGCGCGGCCGGTGCGGTCGGCTCGGTGCTCAAGTCGGTCACCGGCGGCGGCGAAGGCGAAGGCGCCGAGCAGGAGGGCGGCGGCGCGGCCGGCGCGCTCGGCGCCGGCCTCAAGGGCCTGCTCGGCGACGACCAGAAGAGCGAGGAGGGCGCGGCACCGGCGGCCGAGCCCGCGGCCGAAGCGCAGCCTGAAGCGGCGCCGGCCGAGGAGACCGCCAAGGACCCGGCCGGCGAGGCCGTGGAGGAGGGGGTGAAGGCCATCAAGGGCCTGTTCGGCAACTGAGCCTGCGCGCCGACGCCGACGTTTCTTCGGAGTGTCCTAGGCCCGTTCGGCCTGCGGCGCTTCACCCTGGCCCGAGTCCTCGGCCGCGCGGGCGGGCGGCGGCGGCCGCTCGTCCTCCAACATGCGGCCGACGCGGTAGGGCGGGTTGCGGAACCACGCGGTCATCTGCTCTGCGGGCAAGGGCTTGCTGATGAAGAAGCCCTGGCCGATGTCGCAGCCCAGGCCGCAGAGCAGCACCAGGTGCTCTTCGCGCTCGACGCCCTCGGCGACGACCTTGAGGCCGAGGTTGTGGGCCAGGTCGATGGTCGAGCGCACGATGACCGCGTCGTTCTCGTTCTCGGCCATCTCCATGACGAAGGACTTGTCGATCTTGAGCTCGTCGACCGGCAGCTCGCGCAGCCCGGCGAGCGAGGAGTAGCCGGTGCCGAAGTCGTCGACCGAGAGCCGCAGCCCGATCTGGTCCAGCCGACGCAGAATCTCCAGCGCCGCCTGCGGGTCGACCATGATCGCGCTCTCGGTGATCTCCAGCGTCAGGTAGCGCGGATCGACCTGCCAGCGGTCCAGCAGGCCCTCCAGCATGCCGACCAGGCTCTTCTTGTGCAGGTTGCCCGGCGACAGGTTGATCGCCATGCCCAGCATGTAGCCCTCGGCGTGCCACTCGGCGAGCTGGCCGAGCGCGGTGTTGGACTCCCAGAGGAACAGCGGCTCGATCAGGCCGG
>JANQLT010000075.1 GCA_028280455.1 Kiloniellales bacterium | reverse complement strand
GACCGGCTGGAAGACGCCGTTCGTGCCCGAGCGCATGCGCGGCCAGAAGCTGATCTCCGACCTGGTCGACGCCAAGTCCGGCAAGGTGGTGGCCAAGATCGGCGACAAGGTGACGCCGCGTCTCGGCAAGAAGCTGATCGACGGGGGCATGACCGACCAGCTGGTGCAGCCGGAGGATCTGCAGGGCCGTTACCTCGCCGAGGACATCATCGACGAGAAGACCGGCGAGGTGCATTTCGAGGCCGGCGACGAGGTCGACGCGGCGATGCTGGAGAAGTTCGCCGAGCTGAAGTTCGACGAGGTCGTCACGCTCGCCATCGACCACATCAATACCGGCGCCTATCTGCGCAACACCCTGGCGATCGACCGCAACGCCAGCCGCGAGGATGCGCTGATCGACATCTACCGGGTCATGCGCCCGGGCGAGCCGCCGACCCTGGAATCGGCGGAGAAGCTGTTCAACGACCTGTTCTTCGACAACGAGCGCTACGATTTGTCGGCGGTCGGCCGGGTGAAGATGAACGCGCGTCTCGGCTTCGAGACAGACGACCAACTGCGCGTGCTGCGCAAGGAAGACATCCTGGCGATCGTCAAGATCCTGCTCGACCTGAAGGACGGCCGCGGCGAGATCGACGACATCGACAATCTCGGCAACCGGCGGGTGCGCTCGGTCGGCGAGCTGATGGAAAACCAGTACCGCGTCGGCCTGCTGCGCATGGAACGCGCCATCCGCGAGCGCATGAGCTCGGTCGACATCGACACCGTGATGCCGCACGACCTGATCAACGCCAAGCCGGCGGCCGCGGCGGTGCGCGAGTTCTTCGGCTCCTCGCAGCTCTCGCAGTTCATGGACCAGACCAACCCGCTGTCGGAGATCACCCACAAGCGCCGGCTCTCGGCGCTGGGTCCGGGCGGCCTGACCCGCGAGCGCGCCGGCTTCGAGGTGCGCGACGTGCACACCACGCACTACGGCCGGATCTGCCCGATCGAGACGCCGGAAGGCCCGAACATCGGCCTGATCAACTCGCTGGCGACCTATGCCCGGGTCAACAAGTACGGCTTCATCGAGAGCCCCTACCGGCGGGTCGACAAGGGCAAGGTCGGCGAGGAGGTGATCTACCTCTCGGCCATGGAAGAGGGCCGCTACACCATCGCCCAGGCCAACGCCGAGCTCGATAAGAACGGCAAGTTCGTGCAGGACCTGATCTCCTGCCGCCAGGCCGGCGAGTACATCATGGCGCGCTCCGAGGACATCGAGTTCATCGACGTCTCGCCCAAGCAGCTCGTCTCGGTGGCGGCGGCGCTGATCCCCTTCCTGGAGAACGACGACGCCAACCGGGCGCTGATGGGCTCCAACATGCAGCGCCAGGCGGTGCCCTTGCTGCAGACCGAGGCACCGCTGGTCGGCACCGGCATGGAGGAGACGGTGGCGCGCGACTCGGGCGTCGCCATCGCCGCGCGGCGCGCCGGCATCGTCGACCAGGTCGACGCCACGCGCATCGTGGTGCGGGTCTCCGAGGAGACCTCGAGCGGCGAGCAGGCCGTCGACATCTACAACCTGCTCAAGTTCCAGCGCTCGAACCAGAACACCTGCATCAACCAGCGGCCGCTGGTCACCGTGGGCAACGAGGTCAAGCGCGGCGACATCATCGCCGACGGGCCCTCGACCAACCTCGGCGAGCTGGCGCTCGGCCGCAACGTGCTGGTCGCCTTCATGCCCTGGCAGGGCTACAACTTCGAGGACTCGATCCTGATCTCCGAGCGCATCGTCCGCGACGATGTCTTCACCTCGATCCACATCGAGGAGTTCGAGATCATGGCCCGCGACACCAAGCTGGGTCAGGAGGAGATCACCCGCGACATCCCCAACGTCGGCGAGGACGCCCTGCGCAACCTCGACGAGGCGGGCATGGTCTACATCGGGGCCGAGGTCATGGCCGGCGACATCTTGGTCGGCAAGGTGACGCCGAAGGGCGAATCGCCGATGACCCCGGAGGAGAAGCTGCTGCGGGCGATCTTCGGCGAGAAGGCCTCGGACGTGCGCGACACCTCGCTGCGGGTGCCGCCGGGCGTCAGCGGCACCGTGGTCGACGTGCGGGTCTTCTCGCGCCGCGGCGTCGACAAGGACGAGCGCGCGCTGGCCATCGAGCGGGCCGAGATCGAGCGCCTGGCCAAGGACCGCGACGACGAGAAGGCGATCCTCGAGCGCAGCTTCTACGGCCGCCTCAAGGACCTGCTGATGAACATGACCCTGGTCAGCGGGCCCAAGGGGCTGAAGGGCGGCACCAAGATCACCGAGAAGGTGCTGTCCGACTTCACCCCGGGCCAGTGGCGCCAGATGTCGGTCAAGAACGACAGCCGGCAGGCCAATATCGAGGCCCTGAACAAGCAGTTCGACGAGTCGATCGACGAGCTGACCCAGCGCTTCGAGAACAAGGTCGAGAAGCTGCAGCGCGGCGACGAGCTGCCGCCCGGCGTCATGAAGATGGTCAAGGTCTTCATCGCCGTGAAGCGCAAGCTGCAGCCCGGCGACAAGATGGCCGGCCGTCACGGCAACAAGGGCGTGATCTCCAAGATCGTGCCGATGGAGGACATGCCCTACACCGAGCACGGCACGCCGGTCGATATCGTGCTCAACCCGCTGGGCGTGCCGAGCCGCATGAACGTCGGCCAGATCCTCGAGACCCATCTCGGCTGGGCCTGCCACGGCCTCGGCATGCAGATCGGCGAGATCCTCGACAAGGTCCGGCGCAGCGGCAAGGTCGACGAGCTCAAGAAGCGCCTGAAGCAGCTCTACGGCGACAGGATCTTCAAGGCCGAGATGACCGAGATGAGCGAAGACGAGATGACGGAGCTGGGCCGCAACCTGGTCAACGGCATCCCGATTGCCTCGCCGGTCTTCGACGGCGCCCGCGAGGAGGACATCAAGGAGATGCTGACCGAGGCCGGTCTCGACGTCTCCGGCCAGGTCAACCTGACAGACGGGCGCTCGGGCGAGGCCTTCCACCGGCCGGTGACGGTGGGCTACATCTACATGATGAAGCTCCACCACCTGGTGGACGACAAGATCCACGCCCGCTCCATCGGCCCCTACAGCCTGGTCACCCAGCAGCCGCTGGGCGGCAAGGCGCAGTTCGGCGGCCAG
>JANQLT010000020.1 GCA_028280455.1 Kiloniellales bacterium | reverse complement strand
GACGGTGGCCTTCCCGGACACCCTGGTCGGCACCGACAGCCACACCACCATGGTCAACGGCCTGGCCGTGCTCGGCTGGGGCGTCGGCGGCATCGAGGCCGAGGCGGCCATGCTCGGCCAGCCGGTCTCGATGGTGATCCCCGAGGTGATCGGCATGAAGCTGACCGGCACCCTGCGCGAGGGCGCCACGGCGACCGACCTGGTGCTGACCGTGACGCAGATGCTCCGGGCCAAGGGCGTGGTCGGCAAGTTCGTCGAGTTCTACGGCCCCGGCCTCGACCACCTGAGCCTGGCCGACCAGGCGACCATCGCCAACATGGCGCCGGAGTACGGCGCGACCTGCGGCTTCTTCCCGGTCGACGCCGAGGCGATCCGCTATCTGCAGTTCACCGGCCGCGACCCGCAGCGCATCGCCCTGGTCGAGGCCTACGCCAAGGCGCAAGGGCTGTGGCGCGACAGCGACACGCCGGACCCGGTCTTCACCGACACGCTGGCGCTCGACCTGGGCACGGTCGAGCCGAGCCTGGCCGGGCCCAAGCGGCCGCAGGACCGGGTCTCGCTGTCCGACGTCGCCGGCAACGCCAGCGGCGCCATCGCCGAGGGCGGCGTGACCGACGCCAGCGGCGAGAGCCCGGTCGAGGGCAGCAACTATGCCCTGCGCCACGGCGACGTGGTGATCGCGGCGATCACCTCCTGCACCAACACCTCGAACCCCGACGTGCTGGTCGCCGCCGGCCTGGTCGCCCGCAAGGCGCGGGCCAAGGGCCTGACGGTCAAGCCCTGGGTCAAGACCTCGCTGGCGCCCGGCTCGCAGGTGGTGACGGACTACCTGACCGCCTCCGGTCTTCAAGAGGATTTGGACGCGCTCGGCTTCGACCTGGTCGGCTACGGCTGCACCACCTGCATCGGCAACTCCGGGCCCCTGCCCGAGCCGATCGCGGAGGCCATCGATGCCGGCGGGCTGCATGTCGCCGCCGTGCTCTCCGGCAACCGCAACTTCGAGGGCCGGGTCAATCCGCAAACCCGCCTCAACTACCTCGCCTCGCCGCCCCTAGTGGTGGCCTACGCGCTCTCCGGCTCGATCACCCGCGACCTCGCGACCGAGCCGCTGGGCAAGGGGAAGGACGGCGAGCTGGTCTTCCTCAAGGACGTCTGGCCGAGCAACCAGGAGATCCGCGACATCGTCGATGAGGTGGTGACCCGCGAGATGTTCGAAAGCCGCTACGCCGACGTCTTCAAGGGCCCGGCCGAGTGGCAGGAGATCGCCACCGGTGGCGGCGACACCTACGACTGGCAGAGCGCCAGCACCTACGTGCGCTACCCGCCCTTCTTCGAGGACATGGCGCCGCAGCCCGAGGCACCGTCCGACGTCAGGGGCGCGCGCATCCTGGCAATGCTCGGCGACTCGGTGACCACCGACCACATCTCGCCGGCCGGTGCGATCAAGAACGAGAGCCCCGGCGGCGAATACCTGATCAGCCATCAGGTGCGGCCCGTCGAGTTCAACTCCTACGGCTCGCGGCGCGGCAACCACGAAGTCATGATGCGCGGCACCTTCGCCAACATCCGCATCCGCAACGAGATGGTGCCCGGCACCGAGGGCGGCTTCACCAAGCACATCCCCTCGGGCGACGAGCTGCCGATCTACGACGCCGCCATGCGCTACCGCGACGAGGGCACGCCCCTGGTGATCTTCGGCGGCAAGGAGTACGGCACCGGCTCGTCGCGCGACTGGGCGGCCAAGGGCACGCGGCTGCTCGGCGTCAAGGCGGTGATCGTCGAGTCCTTCGAGCGCATACACCGCTCCAACCTGGTCGGCATGGGCGTGCTGCCGCTGCAGTTCACCGCGGGCCAGAGCCGGCAGGGCCTCGGCCTGACCGGCGACGAGCTGGTCGACATCGACGGCATCGCGGAAGGCCTGCAGCCGCGCGCCACCCTCGCCGGCCGCATCCACCGCGCCGACGGCGCGGTCGAGGAGATCGAGCTGCTCTGCCGCATCGACACCGCCGACGAGCTCGAGTACTTCCGCCACGGCGGCATCCTGCACTACGTGCTGCGCAACCTGCTGGCAGCCTAGAAGTCGTGTTCGAGGCGGCACGGGGAAAACAATAACTCGACACGGACCTGCCTTCGCCGAAGCGAAGCTCCGGCTTCGCGCAGGCAGGTGAACACGGATTTCCCACGGATGCACACGGATGGGAGCCGTGCGTTTTCTGTTATCCGTGTCCATCCGTGATTGATCCGTGTTTATCCGTGCAAGATCTGGTTTTCGTTCGGCTGAGGCACGCAGCACGACGTCCTGCGGAATTCACTGGCCGCTCGAGACGGCACCGGAAACCCACAACTCAACACGGATGAACACGGATTTCCCACGGATGCACACGGATGGGAGCCGTGCGCTTTCTGTTATCCGCGTCCATCCGTGATTGATCCGCGTTTATCCGTGCAAGAGTTGGTTTTCGTTCGGCTGAGGCACGTAGCACGACGTCCTGCGGAATTCACTGGCCGCTCGAGACGGCACCGAGAACCCATAACTCAACACGGATGAACACGGATTTCCCACGGATGCACACGGATGGGAGCCGTGCGTTTTCTGTTATCCGTGTCCATCCGTGATTGATCCGTGTTTATCCGTGTAAGATCTGGTTTTCGTCCGGCTGAGGCACGCAGCACGACGTCCTGCGGAATTCACTGGCCGCTCGAGACGGCGCCGAAAACCCATAGCTCAACACGGATGAACACATATTTCCCACGGATGCACACGGATGGGAGCCGTGCGCTTTCTGTTGTCCGCGTCCATCCGTGATTGATCCGTGTTTATCCGTGCAAGATTTGGTTTTCGTTCAGCCTACGCCGACAAGCGGGACACCTCACCGCCGCTCAGATGAAAGACCGCGTCCTGCGGCTCTTCGAGCTCGACGATCTCCTCGGGCGGCTGGCCGAGGTAGAGGCCGCGGAGGACGCGGCCGGCGAGGCCGTGGCCGATGACGATGAGGCGGGCGTTGTCCTCGATGCCGTCCATCCAGTCGGCGATCCGCCGGGCCACGTCCCGGTAGCTTTCGCCGCCGCCGGGCGCGCGGTGGGTCCAGCGCGACGCGAGCCGGCGTTGGCGCTCGTCCGGGTCGCGCGCGCCGATCTCGTCCCAGGTCAGGCCCTCCCAGTCGCCGAAGCGGGCCTCCATGAGGCGCGGCTCGCGATGAATCTCGTCGGGCTCCAGTCCCATGGCCTCGGCGACGATGGTCGCGGTCTGCCAGGCGCGGCCGAGCGGGCTGCAGACCATCGTGAAGCCCGAGGGACGCGCCAGATGGCGGGCCAGGATGCCGCCGCAGGTCCGTGCCTGGTCGATGCCCTTCCAGGTCAGGGGCGAGTCCTTCTGGCCCTGCAGGCGGCCGCGGCTGTTCCAGAGGGTCTGGCCGTGGCGCAGGAGGTAGAGCCGGGCGCCGGGCGCAAGGCCAAGGGGCTCATGGCTGCCCTGTAGGATTGTCATGCCCCTGTCCCCTGCCCCGGCTTGTGGCCCGACCGCCGGGCCACGTATAGAAGGGACGACCCGCGACGGCAAAAGGTCGATCCGAAGCGCCATGCCCCGACGCCTCGTCGAGCACAAGACCCTCTACCGCTACCGGCAGCCGGTGCCCTTCGGCGAGCACCGCCTGATGTTCCGGCCGCGCGACAGCCATGACCTGCGGCTGATCGACTCGGCCCTGGTCATCAACCCGCGCGCCGAGGTGCGCTGGATGCACGACGTCTTCTCCAACTCGATCGCCATCGCCCGCTTCGCCGAGCCGGCCTCGGAGCTGCGCTTCGAGAGCCGGATCGAGATCGAGCACTACGGCCTGTCCGACCCGAGCTTCCCGATCGAGCCCTACGCGCGCACCTACCCCTTCAGCTACAGCAGCCAGGAGATCCCGGATCTGACGCGCACCCGGGAGCGGCACTACCCCGATCCCGACGGGCGCATCGACCGCTGGGCGCGCTCCTTCATGGACAATCACAGCACCATGGAGACGCAGGCGCTGCTCGAACGGATCAACCAGGCGATCTGCGACGACTTCAGCTACCAGCGGCGCTACGCGGTCGGCGTGCAGGCGCCGATCGACACGCTCGAGTTCGGCAGCGGCTCCTGCCGCGACTTCGCGCTGCTGATGATGGAAGCGGTGCGCGCGCTCGGTTTCGCCGCGCGCTTCGTCTCGGGCTATCTCTACGACCCGGCGAGCGACGATCCCGCGCGGGCGTTGCGCGGCGCGGGCGACACCCATGCCTGGGTGCAGGTCTATCTGCCCGGCGCCGGCTGGGCCGAGTTCGACCCGACGAACGGTCTGGTCGGCGGCGCCAACTTGATCCGCGTCGCCGTCGCGCGCGACCCCTCGCAGGCCTTGCCCTTGCAAGGCACCTACCGCGGCGCGACCGAGGACTTCATCGACATGACCGTCGAGGTGACCGTCTCGGCCGCTTGAGCCCTTTCGAATCGTCGTTTCCTAACAGAAGGTTAAGGAACGGCTTCCGCGCCCTTCGCGGCTCTGATATCACCCGAACGTGATTCGCTGTCCCCCAGGGCCCCAACTAGGTTGACGCCATGCAATCGAGTCTCGGCCTCTTCAGCGCGCTGGCGTCGCGCGCCGCGCTGGCACTGTCTTTGTTCCTGGCCGGCGGCGCGGTCTTGGCGGAAGGCGCGCAAGCCGGCTCTTCCAAGCCGCAGCCGGTGGTCGTCGAGCTCTACACCTCGCAGGGCTGCAGCTCCTGTCCGCCGGCCGACGCCCTGCTCGGCGAGCTGGCGGCGCGCGACGACATCATCGCGCTGTCGCTGCATGTCGATTACTGGGACTACATCGGCTGGCAGGACACCTTCGCCAGCAAGGCCACGACCGAGCGTCAACGCGCCTACGGCCGCGCGCTGAAGTCTCGCTACGTCTACACGCCCGAGATGATCATCGACGGCCGCGTCGACGTGGTCGGCTCGCGGCGCGAGGACGTCGAGTCGCTGATCGGCGAAGCGGCCATGCGGCGCAAGCCCCTCGCGCTTCGCTTCGAGGACGTCGACGGCGGCCGGGTGGTCGTACCGCCCGGCAGCGCACCGGAAGGCGGTGCCGCCGTCTGGCTCGCGGTCTACGACGGCAAGCACGAGGTCTCGGTCGGCCGCGGCGAGAACGGCGGCCGCAGCCTGAGCTATCACCACGTGGTGCGCGAGCTGGAGCAGATCGGCACCTGGCGGGGCGAGGAGCTGACCATCCCCCTGAACCTCGCCGACGCCGCCGCCCGCGGCCGCGCCGGCTGCGCGGTGATCGTCCAGCAAGGCCGCGTCGGCCCGGTGCTGGGCGCCATCAAGATGGACCTGGACGGCTAAAGCGGCGTCGGCACCCCTCTACGTCATTGCGAGCCGCCGACAGGCGGCGCGGCAATCCAGACGCGGCCTATCGGCAACGTCGCACCGGATTGCTTCACTGCGTTCGCAATGACGCGCTAGAGGGATCCCGTCGACTCACGTTGGCTTCCGGTGAGGAATCTCATCCTTCGTCAGGCTCATCCTTCGTCAGGCTCATCCTTCGTCAGGCTCATCCTTCGTCAGGCTCAGGATGAGGACCGAGGCTCAACCCCTCATGCTGAGCTTGACGAAGCATGAGTTAGGCGACGGACCTCCGAAGCCGGCGCCCTGCTACCCCAGCCCCTTCTCCAGCAGCGCCGAGACGCGCTTGGCGTAGGCGGCGGGGTCGGGCAGGGGCTCGCCTTCGAGGATGCGGGCCTGGTCGAGCAGGACCCAGGCGACCTCCTCCAGCTCGCCGCCGGCGCCCTCCTCGCCGATCCGCTCGCTCAGGCGGCGGATCAGGGGGTGCTTGGGATTGACCTCGAGGATGCGCTTGACCTGCTCGTCGAGCTGGTTGTGCTGCTTCAGCATGCGCTCCAGGTGGATGTCCAGGTCGCCGACGTCGGCCACCAGGCAGACGGCGCTCTCGGTCAGGCGGGAGGTGCTGCGCACGTCCTTAACCGCGTCCTTCAGGGTCAGGCGCACGAAGCTGACCAGGGCGTTGACCTTGGCGTCGGTCTCCTCGGCCGCCTCGTCCTTGTCCTCGTCCTTGCTCTCGCTCTTTTCGTCGAGCTTGTCGAGGTCCGCGGCGCCGCGCGTGACCGACTGGAAGGGCTTCTCCTGGAAGCTGCCGATCGCCGGCATCCAGAACTCGTCGACCGGGTCGGTCAGCAGCAGCACCTCGATGCCGCGGGCCCGGTAGCCTTCGAGCTGCGGGCTGCGCTTCAGCGCCGCCAGGTCGTCGCCGGTGATGGTGTAGATGACGTCCTGCCAGTCCTTCATGCGGCCGACGTAGTCGGCGAGGCTGGTCAGGCCCTCGCCCGCCGTCGAGTGGAAGCGGCAGAGCGGCAGGATCTTGTCCTTCTGGTCGGGGTCCTCGTAGAGGCCTTCCTTGAGCACCGGGCCGAACTGGGTCCAGAAGCTCTCGAAGTCCTCGGGCGCCTTGTCCGCCTTCTTGGTCAGCTCGGTCAGCACCCGCTTGACCACCGCGTTTTTGATCTTGCGGACCAGCGGGTTGTCCTGCAGCACCTCGCGGCTGATGTTGAGCGGCAGGTCCTCGCTGTCGACGACGCCGGTCAGGAAGCGCAGGTAGGGCGGGATCAGCCCCTTGCAGTCGTCGGTGATGAAGACCCGCTTGACGTAGAGCTTGACCCGGTGCTTGCGGTCCGGGTGGAACAGGTCGAAGGGCTTGGTCGAGGGGATGTAGAGCAGGCCGGTGTACTCCAGCACGCCCTCGGCCTTGAAGTGCAGGCGCAGCCAGGGCTCGTCGAAGCCGTGGCCGACGTGGTGGTAGAACTCCCGATACTGCTCGTCGGTGATCTCACTCTTGGACCGGGTCCAGAGCGCCGAGGCCTGGTTGAGCGTCTCGACCGCCTCGTCCTCCTTGTCCGGCGCCAGGCGGATCGGGATCGCGATGTGGTCGGAGTAGGTGCGCACGATGTCGCGCAGCCGCGCGGGCTCCAGGAAGTCCTTGGCGTCCTTCTTGAGGTGCAGGACGATGCGCGTGCCGCGCGGCGGCGCCTCGTCGCTCTCGGCGACGCTGTAGCTGCCCTGGCCGTCGGAGGCCCAGAGCCAGCCCTGCGCCTCGCCGGCACGCCGGCTGAAGACCTCGACCCGCTCGGCGACCATGAAGGCGGAGTAGAAGCCGACGCCGAACTGGCCGATCTGGGTGACGTCCGGACGGTCTTTGGCTTTGGCCTTGGCCTTGCCCTTCTTGGCCTCGCCGGCGCCCTCGGCGTCCTGGGCCAGGCCCTCGACGAAGGCCGCCGTGCCGGAGCGCGCGATGGTGCCGAGGTTGGCGATCAGCTCGTCGCGCGTCATGCCGATGCCGTTGTCGCTGACGCTCAGCGTCTTGGCCCGGCTGTCGCGCTCCAGCGTGACATGGAAGTCGCCGTCGCCCTCGGTCAGCGCCGGCTGGGTCAGCGCTTCGTAGCGCAGGCGGTCGCACGCGTCCGAGGCGTTGGAGATCAGCTCGCGCAGGAAGATCTCCTTGTTCGAGTAGAGGGCGTTGGCCACGATATCGAGCAGCCGCGCGACCTCGGCCTCGAAGCTGAGGGTCTGTTCGCTCATCTCACCGGTCTCTTCCCCTGGAACCCAATCTCCGGTGCGGGACGCTCTTGGCGGCGGCCCGCGACCGGAGCGCCCTTGATATGTGATATCTAGGAAAGGCGTACAAGACCGGAAGGCCGGTGCGGGCTTCGGCCGGAGGGGGCGGGGAAGAGGTGAGCGGCGAAACAGACGGCCCCCGGGCAGCCGGCCCCCAGGCGGATGGCCCCGAGGCGGACAGCCCCGAGGCGGACAGCTACGCGGCCGCGCGCCGCGCGATGGTCGCGAAGATCGTGCGCGAGGTCGAGGAGACCGCCCCCTGGCTCGGCCGGTCGGCGCTGGCGCCGCGCGTCCTGGAGGCCATCGGGCGGGTGCCGCGCCATCGCTTCGTGCCCGAGGCCGAGCGGGTCTGGGCCTACGAGAACCGCCCGATGCCGATCGGCTGGGGCCAGACGATCTCCCAGCCCTACATCGTCGCGGTGATGTCCGAGCTGGCCGCGCCCGGCCCGGGGGACCGCGTGCTGGAGGTCGGCACCGGCTGCGGCTACCAGGCAGCGGTGCTGGCCGAGCTCGCGGACCGCGTCTTCAGCATCGAGCGCGATCCCCTGCTGGCGGAGGCCGC
>JANQLT010000228.1 GCA_028280455.1 Kiloniellales bacterium | reverse complement strand
GTCGGTCCCTGTAGCGCGGCCTAGCGCGCTTTCCGCTGACGCGGAATCACGGCACCGGCCCGCTCCCCCTCCCGGCCACCCAATAGGATACTGCCGTGGGTGGCCGGGAGGGGAAGCGGGCCGGTGCCGTCCGATCGCAAAACGCTCTAGGCCCCCCGAGACGAGCGGCGGCTCTAAGACTCCCTTCAGACATCCGAAACTTGTCCTTAAGCTTTTCTCTTTACAGCTTGCTTAGGTTGATTTTCTCCGAACGGTCGCGCCCGGCCAGCGAGGTACAGGAGCGCAAGCTGTGAGTGGAATGTTCTGCGGGACGAGAGTGACCGGCGAAGGGCGGCCGACAGACGGCCCCCTCCGGCCTGCTCGCATCGCGAGGTCGGGAGACTGCCGCCATGTCTTTCGCGCAGTCGATTGAGTCCGAAGCAGCGACCACCGATGTCGGCACGGCAGAGGATGCCGAACGAGGGGAAGCGCACGTCGCCTGGATCCTCTCGCGGGTCCGCAACGACGCCAAGGACGAGCGGCGCTCCCTGCTGTTCTTTCGCTTCGCCCTGCTCAACATCGTCGGCTTCGCCATGGTCGGCTTCGCCTGGCAGATCGGTCTGATCGCCCAGGTCCTGGAGGCCGACAAGACCAACCTCTCGCTGGTCATCGCCGCGGTCTTCGTGCTCGGTCTCGGCCTCTGCGCCCAGCGGGTCTGGCAGACCAGCCAGGAGCTCGACCGGGTCCGCAGCTTCGATCCCCTGCTGCCCTCGAAGGCCGCCGAATACCTGTCGCTGCTCCGCGGCGTCGAAGGCGAGGGCAGGGCGATGCTCGCCTCGGCCCTGCGCCTCAAGCTCGCCCAGCGCATCGCGGTGGTCCGCCACATCGCCAACTGCCTGGTGCTGCTCGGGCTGATCGGCACCGTGATCGGCTTCGTCATCGCGCTGTCCGGCGTCGAGCCGAAGGAAGCCGGCGACGTCAAGGCCATCGCGCCCATGGTCTCGACCATGATCGAAGGCATGTCGACCGCCCTCTACACCACCTTGATCGGCGCGCTGCTGAACCTCTGGCTCCTGACGAACTACCAGCTGCTCGCCAGCGGCACGGTCAAGCTGATCACCGGCCTGGTCGAGTTCGGCGAAGTCAATGGACGCACTTGATACCATCGACCCGGACGGCGGCGGCGACACGGTTTTCCGCGATGTCATCATGCTCGCCCTGGCCGGCTTCATGGCCGCGGTCCTGCTGCTGCTGCCGCACCTCAACCCGCCGACCAAGGAAGACGTCGACCGGCCGAACCCCGGCAACCTGATCGTCGAGATCCGCTGGCCGGACCAGGTCGACGCCGACGTCGACCTCTGGGTCCAGGCCCAGGGCGACCGGCCGGTCGGCTACTCGAACAAGGGCGGCACGATCTTCAACCTGCTGCGCGACGACCTCGGCCTGAACAACGACTTCTCGGAACTGAACTACGAGGTCTCCTACAGCCGCGGCGTGCCGTCCGGCGACTACGTCGTCAACCTGCACCTCTACCGCAACAAGACCGGCCGCTATCCGGTCCCGGTCTCGGTCGTCGTCAGCTTGAAGCGCACGCCCGAGGACTCCTCCCGCGAGCTGCTCACCAAGTCCATCGACCTGAACTTCGAAGGCGAGGAGATCACCGCCTTCCGCTTCGCCATGGACGAGCAGGCCAACGTCGTGCCGGGCAGCGTCCACGACCTGCCCAAGCCCCTGCGGAGCGGCTCGTGACCAGCGACCTCTCGCTCGCCTTCCTTGCGCCGGTCATGCTCGGCGCGCTGCTCGCCAGCCTGGCCATCTGGTCGCGCCGCGCCATGCGGGTCCGCCTGCTGGCCCTGGCGGCGATGGTCGGCTTCACCGCCAGCCTCTACGTCGCCCTGACCGACATGCTGAGCCGGCCGAAGCCGATCGCGCTGGAGTGGTCGATGCCCGATCCGGAGAAGAGCGCGATCGTCGCCAGCCAGCTCCGGGAAGGCGAGGCGATCTTCCTGTGGCTGATGCGCGACGCCGACTCGGCGCCGCAGGCCTACCGGCTGCCCTGGAGCGAGGAGCTGGCCCGGCAGCTTCACGAGTCGCAGCGCGAAGCCTCGCAGACCGGCACCGCCGTGCGGATGAACGACCCGCGCGACGGCAACCTCGCCGAGGGCGAGCGGGTCTTCTACGCCGAGCCGCATCAATCGCTGCCGGCGAAGCAGCAGGCCGCGGTCGAGTAAACGCAGGCGGCCCAGCGGGCGCCCTAGCGGATCTGCTTTCAGAGAATTCCCGTCGCGCCGCGACGGCGCTTCTTCAACGACCTGCCAAGCGACGCGACATGACGGCCCTAGAAGCCGGCGGCGTTCTGGTCCTGGACGGCGATGCGGTCGGCGCCGCGCCGGGAGTAGACGAAATGGTTGATCGGCAGGTTGATCTGGCGGCCGTGCTCGTCGACGTAGAGCCGCTCCTCGCGCACGTAGGCGCGGTAGGGGCCGGGCGCCAAGTCCTGGACGTGGCAGCCGCGGCTGGCCATCAGGCCCTCCAGGCGCTCGCGCCGCTCCATCAGGGCGTCCATCTCCTTCTGGTTGGCGTTGGAGAGGTCCAGCCCGATGAAGGCGAGGGGCGTCAGGGTGAAGGCCATGACGCCGACGCTGAGGTTCTTCGCCACCTCCTCGGCATCCCGGTCCTCGAGGAAGCTGTACTTGTCCTCGTTGCCTTGATGCTCGGCCGTCAGCACCGGGCAGGACAGCGAGAAGTCGTTCGCCTGCTCGACGTCGATCGGGTCCGGAACGCGGCCGGCACAGGCGACCAAGGGCAGGATGAAGCCGAGGGCGAGCAGGCGTCTCATGGGCGGGATTCCTTCCTTAGGGGCCTTGGCGACGGCGCCGCCGCCGGTCCCCGGTCCACCCGCATGATGCCGACGAGAAGTGTTCCTTAGGTTAATGGGGCCTGCCGATCGCTGACACAATTATTGCCCATTGGTTAACAAATACTGGTTTAAGTGACCGAATCCTTAGACGAAAGCAGGCATTCTGTGCCATTGCTGTGATATAGCCGCGTTTACCGCCAGTAAACCAAAAAATAAAGGTCTCGTTAATTTCTGAAACCTATGGCTCAGGGCAGGACTGCTCTGGAGCCTCGAAAAATGAAAATCAAAATCATGATCACCGCCCTCGTCCTCGCCGCCATTCCCTTCGCCAGCAGCTTCGGCGCCGAGGAAGCCGCGACCTCGCAGACCGCCGACGCGGCGCCCGCCTTCACCATGGAACGCGCCTACTTCGGCAGCCAGCTCGAGCCGGCCGGCAGCAGCCTGGCGGGTCTGGTGCGCTCGCTCGACCGGGCGCGCGAGAACGGCATGACCCGCAAGGACACCACGCAGACAGTCGCCTATGCCGACTTCCGCCGTTACTTCCACGGCAACAGCATGCAGAAGCTGGTCAACCAGCAGGACTGGCGGGTCCGCGTCTCGCGCGAGCTGAAGGCCCTGCTCGACTGAGCCTGCACGCCGGCGGCGCCCCGCGCCGCCAAGGCCGAGTACCAAGGCGAGCGGCCGTCCCTGGAGCGTTGAAACCAACGCCCGGGAGCGTTGAAGTCGCCGTCCGGCGGGCGCAAACTGGCGGTCCGTCCGGACAAGAGAGACCGCCGCCATGGAATTGACCGCCGCCCAGCGGGCGCTCCGGGACCGCGCCCGCGCCCTAGCCCGCGAAGTCATCGCGCCGCGCGCCGCCGAGGTCGACCGCAGCGAGAGCTACCCCTGGGACAACGTCCAGGCGCTCAAGGACGCCGGCCTGATCGGCATGACCGTGCCCAAGGCCTATGGCGGGCCCGGCCTGGGCTTCCTCGAGGCGGTCCTGGTCATCGAGCAGATGGCGCAGGTCTGCGGCGTCACCGGGCGCATCGCCGTCGAGGGCAACATGGGCGCGATCTCCGCGGTCATGACCTACGGCAGCGAGGCCCAGAAGAAGCTGGCGGCCGACCTCGTGCTGTCGGGCGACAAGCCGGCGATCTGCATCACCGAGCCCGATGCCGGCAGCGCCGCCTCGGAGATGACCACCCGCGCCGACAAGCGCGGCGACCGCTACATCCTCAATGGCAAGAAGCACTGGATCACCGGCGGCGGCGTCTCGCGCCTCCACCTGATCTTCGCGCGGGTCTTCGACGAGGCCGGCGAGGAACAGGGCATCGGCGGCTTCCTGGCGGTCCGCGAGGACGCCGGCCCCGGCCTGATCGTCGGCCAGCGCGAGCCGACCCTGGGCCTGCGCGGCATTCCCGAGACCGAGCTGATCTTCGAGGACCTGGAGATCCCGGCCGAGATGGCCGTGACGCCGCGCGGCGGCTTCCGCAAGGGCTTCGCGCGCCTGATGGAGGCCTACAACAGCCAGCGGGTCGGCGCCGGCACGGTGGCGCTCGGCCTGGCCGAGGGCGCCTACCGCGAGGCGCTGGCCTACAGCCAGGCGCGCGAGCAGTTCGGCCGGCCGATCTGCGAGTTCCAGGGCCTGCAGTGGATGATCGCCGACATGAGCACGCAGCTCGCCGCCGCCCGGGCGCTGATCCACAAGGCCGCGGCCGGTGCCGGCGGCGACGCTGGCGGTGATGGGGGCACGCGCGCCTTTCCCGACGCCACCGAGGCCGCCCAGGCCAAGGTCTTCGCCTCCGAGATGGCGATGAAGGTCACCAACGACGCCCTGCAGCTCTTCGGCGCCAAGGGCTACTCGCGCAACTGCCCGCTGGAGCGGATGGTCCGCGATGCCCGCATGTTCACCATCGGCGGCGGCACGGCGCAGATCCTGCGCACCCTGATCGCCTCGCGCGAGCTGGGCCGCAAGCTGCCCCAGCGCCGCGACGGCTACGTCGATCCGCCGGAGGCCCGGGGCCGCCGCGCCGACGCCGCCGAGTAGCCGCCATGTCCGCGCTCCCGACCCGCGTCGCCGACCAGATCGCCACGCGGCTCTACGAGGCCGGCTGCCGCACCGCCTACGGCATCCCGGGCGGCGAGGTCCTGACCCTGGTCGATGCCCTGGAGCGGGCCGGCCTGCGCTTCCATCTCGCCAAGCATGAGAACTGCGCCGGCTTCATGGCCGAGGGCGACCACCACGTCACCGGCGCGCCGGGCGTGCTGGTCGCGACCATCGGCCCCGGCGCGGCCAACGCGGTCAACGTCACGGCCAACGCGCTGCAGGACCGGGTGCCGCTGATCGTGCTGACCGGCTGCGTCGATGCCGACGAGGCCCTCGGCTACAGCCACCAGGTGATGGACCAGCAGGCGCTGTTCGGCTCGATCACCAAGGCCAGCTTCCGGGTCAGCGAGAAGGGCGCCGACTTGCTGATCGACAAGGCCCTGTCGATCGCCACCAGCCAGCGGCCGGGACCGGTGCACATCGACCTGCCGATCGCCGTCGCCGCCGCGCCGGCCCAGGACGGCGGCCGCCCGAGGCATGCGCCCGTCGCCCCGGTCGCGCCGGCGCCGGGCCCGGCCTTCGAGGAGGCCCGCGCCTGGCTGCGCGAGGCCGAAAGGCCGATCGTCGTCGCCGGCCTCGACATCATGACCGAAGGCGCCGAGGCGGCCCTGCGGGCTTTCGTCGAGACCTGCGGCGCGCCCCTGATCACCAGCTACAAGGCCAAGGGCGTGCTGCCCGAGGACCACCCGCTGGCGCTCGGCGGCGCCGGCCTCTCGCCGACCGCCGACCGGGCCCTGCTGCCGCTGGTCGCGCAGGCCGATTTCGTGCTGCTGGCCGGCTACGACCCGATCGAGATGCGCAGCGGCTGGCGCGACGCCTGGGACCCGCGCCGGCAGCGCGTGGTCGAGCTGGCCGCCGAGTCGAATCACCAAGGCATGCACCAGGCGAATCACTGTTTCGTCAGTGATTTGTCGGCTGGCCTTTCTGCTTTGTCTGAAGGCCATCAGGCCAACGGCGCCTGGCCCGGCGGCGAGCCGGCGGCCGCCAAGCAGAGCCTGGAAGCGGCCTACGCCGTGAACGAGGCCTGGGGCCCGGCGGCCATCGTGCGCACGGCCCGCCAGGCGCTGCCCCGCGACACCATCGCCACGGTCGACAGCGGCGCCCACCGCATCCTGCTCAGCCAGGTCTGGGAGGCCTACGCGCCGCGCGGCCTGCTGCAGTCGACCGGCTTCTGCACCATGGGCTGCGCCTTGCCCCTGGCGATCGGCGCCAAGCGCGCCGCGCCCGAGCGGCCGCTGGTCGCCTTTACCGGCGACGCCGGCCTGGAGATGGTGCTCGGCGAGCTGGCGACCCTGCGCGACCTGGCCCTGCCGGTCATCGTCGTGGTCTTCGTCGACGCCTCGCTCGCCCTGATCGAGCTGAAGCAGCGCGGCCGCCAGCTACCGAGCCACGGCGTGCTCTTCGGCCGCACCGACTTCCCGGCCGTCGCCGAGGCCCTGGGCGGCAGCGGCGTCATCGCCGAGAGCCGCGACGCCCTGTCCGGTGCCATCGAAGCGGCCCTGACTTCCGACCGCTTCACCATCATCGCCTGCCCGATCGAGGACGGCGCCTACGACGGGCGGCTGTAGCACGGAGCGGCACTTGGGAAGCGAAGCTGTTCTTGGTAGACTCGCACCATGAAAGAAAGTAACCAGCGACCGACGTCTAAGGCGTCCAGCGACAAGAGGCCCAAGACTGCGGAATGGCCGAACACTATTCGTAGTCGCGACGAGCTCGACACCGCGCTAGAGGCGGGATCGAAGAGCGGTCGCAGCAAGCGGTCAATCGACGACATCATGGAAGACGCGATAAAGCGCGCCGAGGATGGCTAGCTACACGCTTTCCGCGTTAGCAGAGCTGGATCTCGACAACATCGCTACTTACACGACGCTGACGTTCGGTGCGACCAAGGCTCGCGAATACAAGGCGGCACTGATGCAAAGTGCCATGACTGCGTCGAGCTTTCCGTCTATTGGCAAGGTCTACACAACGCAAAAGGGTGCCGCGTTCCGGAAGTACAATGTCGGCCGTCACGCCACCTTCTACGAGCCCACGGACTATGGAATTCACATCGTCCGCGTCTTGCACCTTATGATGGATTGCGATCTACACCTTGAATAGTCGGTGTCCCGACACCCACGAAATCTGCTATTCTTTCGTCATTGATACCGCGTTCGGGCCCGCAGCGCCGGACCGGGCGGCTGCGGAGGGCCGGGCGCCGCATGGGGCGGGGGCCCGTTACCATGAGAGCCATTCTGCTGGGCAGCGGTTTCGCCTTGGCGGCCATCGGCGGTGCCTGGGCGGCGGACCCTTCGGCATTGCAGCGCCTGGAGCAGGCCCAGGAGAGCCGCAGCGCCGTGGCTTGCGCCGGCTGCGACCTGGCACGGGTCTGGCTGCAGGGCGGCGAGATCGCCACCGGCTCGGATCTCTCCGGCGCCGACCTGACCGGCGCCCGGCTGGCCTATAGCCGGCTGCACAGCGTCATCCTGCGCCGCGCCTCGCTGGCCGGCGCCAACCTGCTGCGCGCCGAGTTGCACAGCGCCGACCTGACCGCCGCCGACCTGCGCGGCGCCTCTCTCGACGGCGCCGACCTGATGGGCGCCAACCTGACCGGCGCCGATTTGGGCGACGGCGCCATCGTCAACCAGGCCAACGTGGTCAACGCCCTGCTGGTCGGCGCGCGGCTGGCCAACCTCAGCGCCGTCGAGACCGACCTGAGCGCATCGGACCTGCGCGGCAGCGACCTGCGCCAGGCCCGCCTGGTCGGCGCCGTGCTGCGCGGCGCCGATCTCTCGGGCGCGGACCTGCGCGGCGCGGACCTGACCGGCGCTGACCTGACCGACGCCCGCATCGTCGGCGCCCGCTTCGAAGGGGCCGACCTCTGGGGCGCAATCTGGATCGACGGCCGCCTCTGCGCCGCCGGCTCCGAAGGCCATTGCCTCTAGGGGAGACTAGCTGCCTGAGGTTACGCTCCCACGAGCGAGCACCCTCAACCTCAGGGCCGAGACCTCTCGAATCCGGACCATCAAACGGATGTACTTACGAGAATTCCTAGAGGCCTTCGCCAGGACCGCCGATGGCCCTCTTAGACAGGAGGGATTCAAGAAGCCCAAGCCGGGAACCTATCGGCGTTCAGTGGGCGAGAGGCTCGACGTTGTTTGGCTCCAGAAGCACAGCAGCAAGCAAGCCTGCTGCATCAACCTCGGAGTCCACTACACGTTCATTCCAAAAGGCGGATCGATGGAGCTTCCGGCGGATGGCAAGATCCGTCAGCCGCAATGCGAGCTGAGTTTCAGGCTGAAGGAGGCGCCGGAGAAGACCGATCAATGGTGGCCTCTCAGCCTGACGGACGCCGACAAGGTTGCGGCGCTCGTCACGAATCGTGCGCCGACCCTCTTCCGACAATACGCCTTGGATGGTGAGATCTCAGACTTGTCCATCGAGGACTTGCGCAACGACAGATCTCCCTTGCTCGAGCCGATAACGAAAGTTCGTGCTGCGCTCTTGCTGGCCAGGATCCACGAACACCTGGGTAACGAAACGCGTGCGATCGACATTGCACGCTACGGCCTCCAAATCTGTGCCGAGAGGGCGGTCGGACCGAGAGTTGCCTTCAAGCAGATTCTCAAGGGCCTCGACGCAGAGCCCTGATCAGCCGAGCAGACCTTTGCCGAGCAATGCCGGGCCCCGGATCAAGTCCGAGAGTGACTGAAGTGGGTGACAGCGTGGTCGGGCCTCAGACCATCCGCGTCTCGAACCTCTCGATCGGCAGCTTCACCGACCGCTTCGAGCCCAAAGCACCTTTCAAGCGGTTCTGTAGAATCGCTCAGGATCGCCTTCGTCAAGGCCGACTAGTTCACCACAGTATCGCCACCCCGCCTTGTCGAGCAGTTTGCGCATAGCGGCGTTTGATCGGTTGGTGGACGTCCAGACCTCTGGGTACGCGCCTGCGTTATGCGAAAGCAAGCCCACACCCAGGCCAAGTCTTCTTGCATCGGGAGAGACGATGAGCAGAGAAATGAACGGCTTCCCAAAGAAGTAACCGCGATCAAGGCAGCAGAAGGCTTGGACTTCACCGCTCAACGCGGCCACGCTCAAGCCACCGTTTTCAGCCACTGACGTGATGTAGTTAGCTCTGTCATTCGAATCAAAGAGAGCTTCATCTATTGTGACCGCACGGGCGATTTCATCTGGCGTAGTCGCTTTCCGGATCTCCAAGGCAGCCTCCACAGAACCGGCAACGTACTGATGATAGCTTGCGCCATTTTCGATGTCCGCTGCGTCCGCATTGCAGAGGTAAGCAGTCGATTGATCGCCCAAGGCCGGTCTTGCTTCACACCATTCGGCTCTCAAGCCGCTGGTCGAAACCGATCAGGCTCATCAGCTCGGTTCCGCTCTCGGTGACCAGGAGCTGCTGCTCCAGCTTGACGCCCTGACCTTCGGCGGCTGAGCCGATGTAGCTCTCGACGCAGATCACCATGCCGGGCTCGACGGCGCCGGCGAGCGGGTAGGGGGCGTCGGGCCGGGCATGGGGGATGTTGGGGAACTCGCCGGCGACGCCGAGGCCGTGGCCGATGCAGTAGTAGCGGCTCTCCTGGTGCTCTTCGGGCACCCGCCAGGCCTGCTCTGCGATGTCGCGGTAGGCCGCGCCGGGCTCGATCAGCGCGACGTTCCACTCGAGCTGCTCGCGGGCCAGGCCGTAGAGCCGCTTCTGGCCGTCGCTGGCCGCGCCGTCGCCGACCAGGTAGCTGCGGGAGAAGTCGACCGCGTAGCCTTCGTAGCCGCAGGCGTCGCTGTCGAAGCAGACCAGGTCGCCGGCCTCGACCACCCGGCTGTCGCACTCCTGGAAGTAGGGGAAGGTGCGGGGGCCGCTCTGCATCAGGCGGGTCGCGACGTAGTGGCCCTCGGCGGCGATGAAGGGCCGCTGGAACTCGGCCCAGATCTCGTCCTCGCGCCGGCCGGGCCGGATCGCCGCTTCCATGTCGGCCGCCGCGGCCTCGACCCGGCGCATGGCTTCCCACATGTAGGGCAGCTCGATGGGCAGCTTGACCGCGCGCGCCGGGCAGAAGACCTCGTCGGAATCGCGCAGGGCGAAGCCCTCGGCCTTGAGCGCCTCGACGACCCGGAAGGGGAAGCGGTCGATGCCGAGCGCGCCGAGGCCGCCTGACTGCGCCCGGACCAGGGAAGCGATCTCCGCCGCGAAGGCTTCGGCCGCGCCGGCCGGGTCGCCGCCGGAGCTGATGAAGCAGAGCCCCTTGGCCGGGCGGATCTCGTCGATGGTCGGCAGGCCGCGCGCCAGATGCTCGCAGCCGAAGTAGTCGAACAGGATCGAGGGGCCCTCGGCGAAGAGCAGCAGGTAGCGGGCCGGCGTGCGCATGGCGAAGATCGTCATGTTCCGCGCGCCGGTGGCGTAGCCGACGTTGACCGGGTCGAGGACCACCAGCGCCGGGATGCCGGCTCGGCGCATGCAGTCGCGCGTGCGCGCCAGGCGCGCGCGGTAGAGGTCGTGGCGCCCGGCCTCGAGAGCCTTGCTGTCTTGCGATTCGGTCATCGGCGGCTCCCCCGAGGTAGAGCGGCGTGCGATGCCGCCCGCGCCCGGCAGACTGTCCTCAAACGCCGCGCCGCGGCAGATCACAGTCGTCATGCTCTGGCCTGAGCGCGACGGCCGGCATGCCGCTGCCCCGAAAGACCGAGCGTTTCGAGGGGAAGCTAGAGCGGGCCATGCGGGGGAGGGCGCGGATCCGGGGCCAATGGCCCCCGAGATCAGCCCGTGGCACCAGGCCCCGCCAGGACCCGGCGACTGGCTCGGCCAATTCCATAATTATATTGAGGTTTTTGCCGATGGCCCAGGGCACGTCGGCGCCAGGAATGGAAGAAGGCGATAAGCAATTTCAACCATTCGGAAACCATTCATTCGTACTACTCTACCTATCTATATAGGCAAATGAGGTGAAGCTATACTTGATCTGCAGGATAGGTCTTCCGGGGGGCGCCGTCCGGACCGGATCGACGCGGACGGCCCTTTAGGGAAGCAGCCGAAGACCCGGCCCGCTCGCCGGCCCTGGGTGTTGGCTGCGGTCGTCACTCTGCTCCTTCCGGCCGCCGTGCAGTCGCATGCGCCGCGGGACAAGCCGTCGGTCGCGGCCAGCCGGCACCATGCGGCGGTCAGGGCCGCCGTGGAGAGCGCCGTCCGGCCCTGGGTCGAGGACGCTATCATCATCGAGGCGCTGGAGCTGCAGAACCGCCGATCGGCGGCGCTTTCCCAGGCGCAGGTCGAATACCTCGACCGGATCTGGCAGCAGGAGATCCGCGCCGACCACCGGCCGCTGATCCACTCCGTGCTTTCGACCGACCTGTCCCACTTCCTCAAGCGCGTCCGAGACGAAAGCCAGGGATTGCTGACCGAGATCTTCGTGATGGATCTCAGGGGGCTCAGCGTGGGCCAGAGCGACGTCACCGCCGGATACTGGCATGGCGACGAGCCGAAGTGGCGGCAGTCCTGCGCCGCCGGGCCCGAGGCGATCTTTATCGACGAGGTCGAGGAGATCGAGTCCACCCGGCAGTTCCAGGCCGAGGTCAGCCTGTCCATAGCGGACTCCGGGAGCGGGCAGGTCATCGGCTGTGTCACGATCGGCGTCGATGTCGATCTTGCGATGGACCTGGGAGCCTAGATCGCCATGCCCAGCGTCCTGGCCTTGGCGGAGTCAGCCCTGTGCGGGGCTGAGCAGAGCGCCTGCCCGGACGATGCCCGGGACCCGGCGCCCCGCATGGTCGCAACCAGGCGCTGGACCATCGGCCGGAAGCTCATGGCCATCGTCGCCGCCTGCATCGGCTGCGGCTACGTCATCCTGATCGCCGTGCAGGTCCAGCAGTTCCACGCCCAGTCCTATAGCTTGGCGTTCAACCGCGCCCTCAACCTGACCAAGCTCATTGCCGTGCAGGTGACCGGCGGCATTCGCTGGGGGAAGCCTGCCGCGATCGAGCGCGCCTACAGCGCCCTGACGCTCGACCCCGCTTCCACCCTGGCCAGCGTCGTCGCTTTCGACCGGCTCGGCGACGCCATGACGACCTATCAATCCGACCACCTGGCCGCCTTCGATCTCACGGCTGCCTTCGCCTTGACCCAGGGGTCTTTGCGCCAGGGCCGGATTCACATCAGCGAACACGAGAAGCACATCGTCATGATGGCGCCGATCTTCGCCGGCAAGGACAGGACGCGCGTCGGCACGCTGGCCGTCGCCTGGAGCCTCGAGCCTTTGCACGAGCGCGTCGCCAGCTTGCTGCTGCGGCAGGTGCTGCTCAGCATCCTCATCGTCCTTTGCATGATCGCCGTTCTCATCTGGCTGCTGCACCGCGTGGTTAGCTGTCCCTTGGTGGCCGTGACCAGGACGACGCAGTGCCTGGCGCGCGGCGAAACCTCCTGTGTCGTTCCCATGGTCGACCGCAACGACGAGATCGGCGACATGTCGCGCTCGCTCGAGGTCTTCAAGAAGAACCTGATAACCATCGACCGCCTGAACGCCGAGCAGCAAGCACAGACCCGACGGCTCTCCGAGGCGCTGGAGAAAGAGCGCAGCTACAACGTGCTGCAGCGCGAGTTCGTGGCCATGGCATCCCACGAGTTCCGCACGCCCCTGACGATCATCGATAGCGCCGCGCAGCGCTTGCAGCGGCAACTGACCAGGCTGGGCCATGACGATGCCAAAGAGCGGACCACGAAGATCCGCACGGCCGTCAAGCGCATGATCAGCCTGATCGAGAGCGTTCTGAGCGCCGCGAGTCTGGACGCCGGGAAATTCAAGCTCGAGGTTCAGGAATGCGATCTCAAGGAGGTCCTCGAAAAGGTCTGCCGAAGGCAAAGGGAGATCTCGACGACGCACAGCATTCGGACCGAGATCGCCGCCTTGCCCGAGCTCATCGTCGGCGACCCGAGACTCCTGGAACAGACTTTCTCGAACCTCCTGTCGAATGCCATCAAGTTCTCTCCGGAAGAATCGGAGGTCATTGTCGTCGGGCTGGAACGGGGCGGCTCGGCGATGGTCGTGGTCAAGGACCACGGCGTCGGCATTCCCGAGGACGAGATTCCCAAGGTCTTCGACCGCTTCTACCGCGCCAGCACGGCGAGCGGCATCGCCGGGACGGGCATCGGCCTGAACCTGGTCCAGCAGGTCGTCGAGCTGCACGGCGGCAGCGTCGAGCTGGAAAGCAAAGCGGGCGAGGGCACCTCCTTCATCGTCAGGCTGCCTCTTCGAGAGCTTCTGGTGGCACCGGATGAGCTGGCGGCATGCGCGCCGGACCCGCCGTCAGGGTCGAGTCCAAGCTTGCCCGAAGAGGTCTTGGCCCGGGAAGAATGGACATGACCAAAATCCTCTACGTGGAAGACGAATGCGATATCCGGTCCGAGATCGTCGAAGAGCTCGAGGACGCCGGCCACAAGGTCGCAGCGGCCGCCAACGGCCAGGAGGGCCTGAAGCTGGCTCTGACGTTCCGGCCGGACATCATCATCTGCGATTGCCTGATGCCGGTGATGACCGGCCCGGAGATGCTCTGCAGGCTGCGAAGCCAGCACGAGGCCTTTTCGCAAACGCCCTTCGTCTTCCTCTCGGCGTACGCTGACCGGACCCACAAGGACTCCGGCCTGGCGGCCGGCGCCGACGCCTATCTCACCAAACCGATCGATTTCGAGCACCTCGACGCCGTCGTCGCCGACTTGGTCGGGCCTGGCGGCAAGAGACGGAGGCTCCTGACGAACTCGGCCTAGCTTCGGTGCCCAGCCAACAGGATGAAGACGATGAAGGCGAAGATACTCTGCGTCGACGATGAGATGGAGATCCGGCACGAGATCACCGAGGAGCTGAAGGACTTCGGCTACGCGACGCTGCAGGCCTGCAACGGCGTGGAAGGCCTGGAGGCGATCACCAACCACAAGCCCGACCTGGTGATCTGCGACGTCACGATGCCGGCCATGGATGGCCACAGCCTGTTGCGTCGGCTGCGCAACGAGCATCCCGAGCAGGCCGACCTGCCCTTCATCTTTCTCTCCGCGCTCGCCGAGCGCAGCCATATCGTGCAGGGCAAGCGGCTCGGCGCCGACGACTACCTGACCAAGCCGATCGATTTCGAGATGCTCCTGGCCACGGTGGAGGCACGGCTCAACCAGGTCCAGCGCATGACGGCCAGGAAGCAGGAACAGCTCGTCAAGGTCTACAGGGCCGCGAGCACGGGCGATGACATGAACAGGAGCAATCTCGACTTGCTCGTCGGCGTGCCGGGACGCGAACAGTCCATCGCAGCGCTTCACCCGGCGGCGAGGGCCGCACCGTCGGACGTGGAGCAGAAGTCCAAGATCCAGGAGATCGTCAAGCGCTCGCCGACGAGGATGGTCGGCGGGCGCATCGAGCTCGTCGGCCTCGACGAGATTCGCGACAGCTTCGGCACAAGGTGGCAGGACGTCGCCGACAAGATCGGCGAGATCGCCGAGTCCACCTTGCGCCGGCGGCTATCGCCGATGGACGTGATCGACAAGATGGACAACGGCGACTTCCTGGTTTGCTTCGCCAACCTCAGCGATGCGGAGGCCGGCCTCAAGGCCGGCGCGATCTGCCGCGAGATCAGGAACAAGATCCTCGGCAACGAGTCGATCGACGCCGAGGCCAAGGACGCCTGCGACGTCCGCTCCGAGACCCACGAGATCAACATATCGCCGAAGGAGATCAGCGAGGCCGACAACGTCCTGCCGCTGATCGTGGATCGCCTCGGACAGGCCGTGAAGCGCGCCCGGGCGGCCGAGCAGCGATGCATGGCGCAAGTCGTCGAGGAGAGCGAGGTGGCGCCGGTGACGCTCATGTCGGCCAAGGGCGGCGAGCTTCCCTTGGCGCTCGCCGAGCTGGACGAGGGCGCGCGCGGCTCCTTGGCCCGGCTGCAGCGCGGTCGACCCGGTTCCGCCGAGCTGGCCGCCGAGATCGACTACCTCAGGCTCGGCAAGACGGCGGAGGCCATCTGCCAGGCGATACCGGAAGCCTCGCCGATCATGGTCGTGGACGTGGATTTCTCGACGCTCAACTATCGGCGCTTCCGGTCCCACTACCTGCAGCTCTGCGCCTCGCTCACCCGGCCGGTGTGCAACCATCTCGCCTTCAATGTCTGCAACATCTCGAGCGAGCTGCTGCCGGCGCGCATCCTGTCGAACATCAACCACATCCGGCCCTATTGCCGGCTGGTCATGTTCGAGACCCTGCAGCTCGATCTCGGCGGCCTGGATCCCGCCGCGCTGCGCGCGAAGCTGGTCTCCTGCGACCTCTCCAAGATGAGCGTCAAGCTGGGCGCCTATCTCGAGGACCTCAAGCAGCTCGCCGACCTGCTGCATCGGCGCCAATGCCGCCTGCTGGTACGCAACATCGGTCTGGCCGACGACATGCGGCGGGTCATCAAGTGCGGCGCGGATTTCGTCTCCCGCCGACCCTGATGGGGCGACCCTAGGCACTTGCCTCGTTGCGGCGATCCTTGCCAAAATCCGACAGCGGCCGTCCTCGACGGCGGCCGCGGGTGAGGATGCCATGGCGATCGCTCGGACCCGCCGCTTCGGCTTCTACCTGGTGCCGCAGTTCTCCTTCATCGCCTTCATCAACGCGCTGGAGGTGCTGCGGGTCACCAACCGGGTCGCCGAGCGGACGCTCTACGACTGGACCGTGGTCTCGCTCGACGGCGCGCCGGTCGAGGCGAGCAACCGCATGGCCGCCCTGGTCGACGGCGGCCTGAAGGAGATCGGCGCCGTCGACGCGCTCTTCGTCTGCGCCAGCTTCGAGCCGCAGCGCTACTGCGACCGCGAGGCCCTGGCCCAGATCCGCCGGCTCGGCCGCCATGGCAGCGAGCTCGGCGGGCTCTGCACGGGGGCTTACCTGCTGGCCAAGGCCGGCCTGCTGGACGGCTACCGCTGCACCCTGCATTGGGACAGCCAGGCCGGCTTCGCCGAGGACTTCCCGGAGATCGAGGCGACCGACGAGGTCTTCGAGATCGACCGCGACCGCTTCACCGCGGCCGGCGGCACGGCGCCGCTGGACCTGATGCTGACCTTGATCGCCCTGCACCACGGCCACGAGCTGGCCCTGCAGGTCTCCGAGTACCTGATCCACGAGCGCATCCGCAGCCCGCAGGACCACCAGCGCCTGACCCTGCGCAGCCGCCTCAGGGTCAGCCACCCGCGGCTGCTCGACGCGGTCTCGCTGATGGAGCAGAGCCTGGAGGCGCCGCTGCCCCTGGAGACCATCGCCAAGCGGGTCGGCGTCTCCAAGCGCCAGCTCGAGCGGCTGTTCCGGACCTACCTGGGCGGCTCGCCGGCGCGCTACTACGCCGAGATGCGGCTGCGCCGGGCGCGCATGCTGCTGGAGCAGACCAGCATGTCGGTGACCGACGTCGGCGTGGCCTGCGGCTTCGTCTCGGCCAGCCACTTCAGCCGCGCCTACCGCGGGCTGTTCGGCCACAGCCCGCGGCACGAGCGGCTGCCGACGTGACGTCGCATTGCGTCAAGCAATGGTCGTGGATCTGCAAAGCCTCGGAAGCCCGGCTCGGCATGATCGGCGCTGATCGAATCCGGGCGCGATGCCGAGGGACAGAGTCCCGGCCAGCCTTCTTGGAGTCTTGCGATGGCCGATGATGCTGTCGTGCAGAGGCGCAGGGGCGGCCGCAATGCGCGCCGCGAGCTCCGCGCCCAACCCATCCCCGAAGCCGAGCGGGCCGTCTGGCCGGGACTCGAAGGCGGCCTCTACAAGCCGCTGACCGAGCCCCAGGTCCGCCGGATCCATGAGGCCGCCCTGACGGCCCTCGAGGAGATCGGCTTCGCCGATCCCATTCCCTCCTGCGTCGAGCTGGTCACCGCGGCCGGCGGCCGCCTGACCGACCAGGGCCGCCTGCTGTTCCCGCGCAAGCTGATCGAGGAGACCCTGGAAAAGGCGGCGCGCCGCTTCGTGCTGCATGGCCAGCACCCGAAGCACGACATGGAGGTCTGGGGCTCCAAGGTGCACTTCGGCACCGCCGGGGCCGCGGTGCACATCGTCGACGCGGCGAGCGGCGTCTACCGCGAGTCGACTCTGGCCGATCTCTACGACGCGGCCCGGCTGGTCGACAGCCTGGACAACATTCACTTCTTCCAGCGGCCGCTGGTCGCCCGCGACATGGAAGACCCGCGCGACCTCGACCTGAACACCTGCTATGCCTCCGTCGCCGGCACCCGCAAGCACGTCGGCACCAGTTTCACCCAGCCCGAGCACGTCGAGGAAGCCGTCGAGCTGCTGCACATGGTCGCCGGCGGCGAAGAGGCCTGGCGCGCCCGGCCCTTCGTCTCCATGTCGAACTGCTTCGTGGTGCCGCCCTTCAAGTTCGCGGAGGACGCCTGCCGCTGCCTGGAGGCCGGTGTGCGCGCGGGCATGCCGATCCTGCTGCTGGCGGCCGGCCAGGCCGGCGCGACCAGCCCGGCGGCGCTGGCCGGCGCGGTGGTGCAGGAGGTCGCCGAGTGCCTCGGCGCGCTGGCCTACGTCAACCTGATCGTGCCGGGCCACCCGGCGATCCTGGGGCCCTGGCCCTTCGTCTCGGACCTGCGCACCGGCGCCATGAGCGGCGGCAGCGGCGAGCAGGCCGTGCTGATGGCGGCCTGCGCCCAGGTGGTGCAGTTCTACGACCTGCCGGGCGGCATGGCCGCGGGCATGACCGACGCCAAAGTGCCCGACGCCCAGTCCGGCTACGAGAAGGGCTACACCGAGGCGCTGCTGGCCCAGGCCGGCTGCAACATGGTCTATGAGGCCGCCGGCATGCACGCCAGCCTGCTCGGCTTCTGCCACGAGAGCCTGGTGATCGACAACGACATGATCGGCAGCGTGATGCGCACGGTGCGCGGCGTCGAGGTCAGCGACGAGAGCCTCTCGCTCGAGGCCATGCGCCAGGTCTGCGAGGAGGGGCCCGCGCACTACCTCGGCCCCGCGCAGACCCTGGGCCTGATGCAGTCCGACTACGTCTATCCCGAGGTCGGCGACCGCAGCAGCCCCAAGGAATGGATCGAGCGGGGCTCGACCAACGTGGTCGACAAGGCGCGCGCCCGGACTCGGCAGGTCTTGTCGCAGCACTATCCGGAGCACCTCGACCCGGCGCTCGACGCCGCGATCCGCGAGCGCTTCGACATCAAGCTGCCGCGCGCCGCCATGGCGCCGGGCAACGACCGCTGGCCGCTGTCCAGCGCGGCCGAGTGAGCCGCGCGGCCGCGCCGGCGGCGAGAGAATCCTGAGGGGGGTTACAGGCGATGCAGACAGAGGCCCGCGTGGTGATCATCGGCGGCGGCATGATGGGTGCCGGCCTGCTCTATCATCTGGCCGAGGAGGGCTGGACCGACTCGCTGCTGATCGAGAAGGGCGAGCTGACCTCCGGCTCGACCTGGCACGCCGCCGGCCAGTGCCCGAGCTTCATCGCCGACTACAACATGGCCAAGGTCCACCACTACGGCAACACGCTCTACCCGAAGCTG
>JANQLT010000165.1 GCA_028280455.1 Kiloniellales bacterium | reverse complement strand
GCCTCGCCCTCGACGTCCTCGGCGATGATCAGCAGCGGCCGGCCCGACTGCACCACCGCCTCGAGCAGCGGCAGCATGGCCTGCAGGCCCGAGAGCTTCTTCTCGTGCAGCAGGATGTAGGGCTCTTCCAGCTCGCAGATCATCTTGTCGGCGTTGGTGATGAAGTAGGGCGAGAGGTAGCCGCGGTCGAACTGCATGCCCTCGACGACGTCCAGCTCGGTGTCGAGCGACTTGGCCTCTTCGACCGTGATCACGCCCTCGTTGCCGACGCGCTGCATGGCCTCGGAGATCATGCCGCCGATCTCGATGTCGCCGTTCGAGGAGATCGTGCCGACCTGGGCGACTTCCGCGGAGGTCGAGACCTTCTTGGAGCGCTTCTGCAGGTCCGCGACAACCGCCTGCACGGCGTAGTCGATGCCGCGCTTCAGGTCCATCGGGTTCATGCCGGCGGCGACCGCCTTGGAGCCCTCGCGGACGATCGCCTGGGCCAGGACCGTGGCGGTCGTGGTGCCGTCACCGGCGATGTCGTTGGTCTTCGAGGCCACCTCGCGCACCATCTGCGCGCCCATGTTCTCGAACTTGTCGGTGAGCTCGATCTCCTTGGCCACCGTCACGCCGTCCTTGGTCGTGCGCGGCGCGCCGAAGGACTTGTCGAGCACCACGTTGCGGCCCTTGGGGCCGAGGGTCACGCGGACCGCGTCGGCCAGGGTGTCGACGCCGTGGAGCATGCGCGCCCGGGCGTCACCACCGAACTTAACTTCTTTGGCTGCCATCTCTTCCTAGTCTCCTTAGAATTCGTCTAGCGGCTTACGACGAAAAAAGACGGCCTCAAGCCGCCTTCTTGCCCTTCTTGGACGTGCCGCCAGAGACGACGATGCCCATGATGTCCGACTCCTTCATGATGAGAAGCTCTTCACCGTCGAGCTTCACCTCCGTGCCGGACCACTTGCCGAACAGAACCCGGTCGCCTTCCTTGACGTCCAGCGGCTGAACCTTGCCGTCCTCGCCGCGCGCGCCCGGGCCGACGGCCAGAACCTCACCCTGGCTCGGCTTCTCCTTCGCCGTGTCCGGAATGATGATTCCGCCCGCGCTCCGCTCGTCCTCTTCGAGGCGCCGAACGACAACACGGTCATGTAGGGGACGAAACTTCATCCTCTGTACTCCCAGATTTAGATCATTGATTCGATTGGAATTTCGCTTCGCCGCAGAGCGTTGTTAGCACTCGCCCCCAGCGAGTGCCAGTGATCTAGTGATTTCAACCTGCTCTGTCAAGCACTTGGCCGAACGCGGGAGGCTTGGCAGCAGTCTGCGCTGCTTGCTGCTAAACCATTGTTATAATTGAACTTTTTTGTTTGTTAAGGATGTCATCGGCAAACTTTCGCGTATCATTGTTCGATCCGGAGGACGTCCAGGAAGGAGGAAATCGCATGACTGCTCTCAAACGCCAGCTTCAGGATCACCGGCTCACCACGGCAGAGATCCTCTACCACCTGCCCGACCACCCATCCCTGCTCCAGACCTACCTCTGGCAGGACTACGACCTGGCGCCGCATTTCCCCGTCCTGCGAAGATTCCTCAACTTCTGGGAGCGCAACCTGGAAGGCCGCCTGCACTCGGTCCAGGTCGGCTCCCGCCGCCTGCTCGAGGTGCCGCGCCTGCAGGTCGCCGACGCCAGCTTCAACCTGCACTAAGCTGGCCGCTTCGCCAGAAAAGCCTGCAGCGGCGCCAGTATCCCGATCCGCCGCTCTCCTCAGGCGGGCTCGTAAGGCTTGACGTCAATCTGTTCCGACCGCTGCCGCATCCGGGCCGCATCGTGCCAGGCTTGCATCCGCAACATCGTCTCCATGTCGAGGCGAAAAGCCTTCTCGATTCTCAGGGCAAGCTCGGGCGATAGACCGGCCTTTTGGTTGACCAGCGCGGACAGCGTCGCCCTGCGCACGCCCAGTATCTCGGCCGCACTGGCGATCGAAAGACCTAACTCGTCCAAGATTTCGGCCCGGATGAACTCTCCGGGATGACAGGGAGTCATAGCCACCCTATCCAACCGCTCGACCATCAATGATAGTCCTCCAAATCCAGCCCCGTGATCTCGCCATCTTGCACGTCGAAGGTGATCCGCCAGTTGCCAGAGACAGAGATACTCCAAGTCCCGGCCCGGTCGCCTTTGAGCTGGTGAACGCGCCAGCCCGGAGGCGCCAAGATCGATTCGACGGTCTCGGCCAGGACCAAGGCGGTCAAGACGCGGCGTACTCTGGCCAGCAGATCGCTGCGGATTCCCCTGCCGTCATCGTTCTCGACCAGGCGTCGGAGACCCCTATGGCGGATCGACTGAAGTCTCATTCCCGAGTGTACGCTCCCACCGTACGATTGTCATGCCCGCCAACGCGGCTTCGAGGCGCTGCTTGGCGGGAGCCTCTCGCCGGCTTATGAAGGCCGGCGATGACAGTCCCGGACAGCAGCCTCGCCGCGCACCCGACAACAGCGCCATCCGACGGCCGACGCGCGGTCGGCCTCTGGCTGCTGCTTTGCGCCGCCATGGTCTTCGTCATGGCGGTGGTCGGGGCGATCACCCGGCTGACCGAATCCGGCCTCTCGATCATGGAATGGGCGCCGGTCTCCGGCATCCTGCCGCCGCTCTCCGACGCCGAATGGCAGCGGCTCTTCGCGCTCTACCGGGAGACCGGCGAGTACCAGGCCCACGGCCAGGACATGGGCCTGGCCGGCTTCAAGACGATCTTCTGGTGGGAGTACCTGCACCGGCTCTGGGGCCGGCTGATCGGCTTGGTCTTCGCCGGCGGCTTCCTCTGGCTGCTGCTCACCGGCCGCCTGCAGCGGCGCCTGGTCGGGCCCCTGGCGCTGCTCTTCGCCCTCGGCGGCCTGCAGGGCTTCATGGGCTGGTACATGGTCGCCAGCGGCTTCTCGGCGCGCACCGACGTCAGCCAGTACCGCCTGGTGATCCACCTGAGCCTGGCCCTGGCGATCTACGCCGCGCTGCTCTGGACGGCGCTCAGGCTGCTCGACCCGGTCCGAGCCCGGGCAGACGGCGGCCCGCGCCGGGGCCTGCTCGGCTTCATCGCCCTGCTGGCCGTCACCCTGCTGTCCGGCGGCTTCGTCGCCGGCCTCGACGCCGGCATGATCTACAACCATTTCCCGCTGATGGGCGGCCAGCTCGTGCCCGGCGACTACGGCGGCGACCAGCCCTGGTGGCGCAACGCCCTGGAGAACCCGACCGCCGCGCAGCTCCACCACCGCTTCCTCGCCCTGGTCACCCTGGCGGCGGCCCTGCTGCTCTGGGTCGCCGGCCGGGACCGGGGCGCGCCCTTCGCGGCGATCGGCCTGGTCGCCCTGCTGCAGGTCGGCCTCGGCATCGCGACATTGTTGCTGGTCGTGCCGATCTGGCTCGGCGCCCTGCACCAAGCCGGCGGAATCCTTCTGCTCAGCGCCGCCATCTGGGCCCTGCACCGGCTGACTCCCGAGACCGGCCGCGCTTGACCGGCCGCGCTTGACTGGGCGCCGCGGCCGGCGCCAAGGTCGCGCTCCCCTATGCCATCGAGAGCGAGGCCCAGCATGGACGCCGCGGCGCTGAAGGAACTCCAGGCTCCCCTCAAGGAGCGCTACCGCGACGACGGCGAGGCCGCGGTGGTCACCATGCGGGCCAGCGGCGCGCTCGATGCCCGGCAACTGAGCTGCAAGGTCGAGACCGGCCGGGCGCTGGTCGATGCCGGGCTGCATCCGGCGGCCGGCGGCAACGGCCTGCAGGCCTGCTCCGGCGACATGCTGCTGGAGGCCCTGGTGGCCTGCGCCGGCGTCACCCTGACCGCCGTGGCCACCGCCCTCGAGATTCCGCTCGCCGGCGGCAGGGTCAGCGCCGAGGGCGACCTCGACTTCCGCGGCACGCTCGGCGTCGACAAGGCGGCAGCCGTGGGATTCCGCGAGATTCGCCTGCATTTCGAGCTGGACTGCGCGGCCGACGAGGCGCAGATCGCGACCCTGCTCAAGCTGACCGAGCGCTTCTGCGTGGTCTACCAGACCATCGCCAAGGGCCCCGAGATGAAGCTCAGCCACCGCACGCTTTAGTCCAATGGAGTAGCTCGTCGCCTTTTCTCGCATTCGCCGAAACTTAGGGATTTCCGTGTGAAATCCGAGACAAAGCGTTAATTCCCGGCCTCTCGGGCTTCGGCGCCTCTGCCGAACGACCTAGTGTTGATGGATCAGTCATCCATGCCTTGAGGGAGGCCAACAGCATGACACCACCGACCCAAGACTCGAGCCTTCGCCAAGAAGCCTTCGAGACCCCGGCGCCCCGGCTGCGCCCGCCGAGCAACACAGCACCGGCCAGCCCGCGCCCGGCGAGCGCCGTCGAGGGCCAAGTCAGGCTCTTCGACCGACAGGAAAGCGCCCGCGAGGACCGGGTCACGGCGCTCGACACCCGCTACGAGGAGCTGGAGGTCAGCTTCGACGAGCAGGAGCGGGTCTTTTGGAAGCACATGAGCTCGCAGAAGCGGCCGAGCTACACCATGGCCATGCTGCGCGACATCCGCCGCGCCATGAACCTGCTCAAGTCGATGTTCCGCGACCACGACGGCCAGGAAGAGCCGCCGGTCAAGTTCGTCGTCTTCGCGTCGCGCATGCCGGGCGTCTTCAACCTGGGCGGCGACCTGCCGCTCTTCGTCGAGCTGATCAAGGCCGGCGACCGGGAGGGCCTGCGCGAGTACGCCCATGCCTGCACAGAGCTGCAGTACTGGCGGGCGACCAAGCTCGGCCTGCCCTATCTCTCGGTCTCGCTGGTCCAGGGCGACGCCCTGGGCGGCGGCTTCGAAGCGACCCTGGCCGACGACGTGATCATCGCCGAGCGCCGGGCCAAGTTCGGCCTGCCGGAGATCCTCTTCAACCTCTTCCCCGGCATGGGCGCCTACAGCTTCCTGTCGCGGCGCCTCGACCAGGCCCGGGCGGAGAAGATGATCTTCAGCGGCCGCCTCTACAGCGCCGACGAGATGCACGAGATGGGCCTGGTCGACGAGGTCGTCGACGACGGCATGGGCGAGCCGGCGCTCTACGACTTCATCGAGCGCAACCGGCGCAGCTACCGCACCCGCCTGGCGGTCTACGAGGCCCGGCGCAAGACCGGCACGGTGTCGCACGAGGAGCTGATCGCGATCACCGACGACTGGGTCGAGACGGCGCTCCAGCTCGACAAGTCGGACGTCAGGCGCATGGAGCGTCTGGCCAAGGCGCAGGATCGGCGGCGGCCGAAGTGAACCAAGCGGCGAGGCGTGAAACTCATCGCCGCTCGGCAAGCGCGACAGCGCGCCCGCAGCGAAGCGAGGAAAGCCCGCGTGGCGTTTGAGCGCAATCTGGTCTGCAATGAGCCCCGCTCATTGCAGACCGAGACAACGACCGGCCTCGGCCTCTCCCGGGTCAGCTCGGCCGGCGGCGACGCTCGCGTTCGCTGAGATAGTCGTCGGCCGCTTCCCGGAAGCGGGCGAACTCGAGATTGAGCGCCCGCAGCTTGGCGTCGGCGACCCGGTCCATCTCCAGGCCGTTGATGCCGCAGAGGTCCGCGCAGAGGCGGTGCATGCGCTGGGCGCCGATGTTGGCCGAGCTGCTGCGCAGGGCATGCGCGTTCTCGCGGATCCGCCGGACGTTGTGCCGCTCCAGGGCCAGCGCCATGGACTGCAGCACCTGCTCGGTGTCGTCCATGTAGCGGCCGAGCACCTCGGTCAGGAAGTCCGACGTCGGGTCCAGGCTCTCGATGTTGCGCAGGGCCCGCGTGTCGAGCGGCGGCTCGCCGTCCATCAGGAACAACGGATGCGAGGCGATGTCGGCGACGCGGCTCTCTCCCTCGGCCCTTTCGGCGGCACCGTCTCGGAGCAGCGGCTCGGCGGCGGCGCTGGGCGCCCTGCCGGCGACGCAGGCATGGATGGTCTCCAGCAGGCGCGCGGACTCCACCGGCTTGGTGATGATGTCGTCCATGCCGACCTCTTCGCAGCGCTGACGGTTCTCCGGCGTGGCGTCGGCGGTCAGCGCGATGAAGGGCAGATGCGGCCGGTCGCTGTTGGCGAAGCGGTAGAGGCGCACGGCGTCCAGGCCGCTGGTGCCGGGCATGTTGATGTCCATCAGCACGGCGTCGAAGTCCTGCGCGTCGAGCACGTCGAGCGCCTCGTCGCCGGTCTCCGCCAGCACCGGCAGGTGGCCGGCGCGCTGCAGGATCTTGGCGGTGACCATGCGGTTCACCTCGTTGTCCTCGGCGATCAGGATGCGCAGCCGGCGGTGGATGCCGGCCTGGGCCGCGCGCAGCCGCGCGTCCTCGCGGATCGTCCGCTGCGCCGGATCGAAGGAGGCGATGCAATGCAGCAGGTTCTCGAGCGGCTCGCTCGCCAAGGGCAGGCTGAGGGTCGAGAGATAGGCCTGCAGCGTCTCCTCGTCGCGCGCGCCTTCGCCTTTCGAGGCGGCCGACTCCGCGATCAGCACGAAGGGCTGCTCGCTCAGCGGGTCGAAGGCCCGGATGCTGTCGGCGACCAGCGCGGCGTCGCCGTCGCTCGCGGCGGCGTCGACGAGGACCGCGCCGTAGCCCTCGTCGCGCTGGTGGCTCTTGGCCAGGAGCTGGCCCGCCCGCTCCGCGCTCTCGACCTGGACCAGCTCGCCGCCGCGCAGGCGCGCCGCCTCGCCCAGCCGGCGATGCAGGTCGCGGTCGCTTGACAGCAGGAGCAGCCGGCCGACCTGCGGCGATGGGACGGCCGAGTCATCCTGCGGCCGCGCGATCTGCAGCGTCACGGTGAAGCTGCTGCCGAGGCCGACCTGGCTCTCGAGCGCGATGTTGCCGCCCATCAGGTCGCAGAGCTGCTTGGTGATCGACAGGCCGAGGCCGGTGCCGCCGTAGCGCCGGTTGGTCGCGTCGTCGACCTTGGCGAAGCTCTCGAAGATCCGCTCGTGCTCGGACTCCGGGATGCCGATGCCGGTGTCGCTGATCCGGAAGCGCAGGCTCGCCTCAGCGTCGCTCAGGCCCGGCGCCTCGACCAGCAGCATGACGTGGCCGCGCTGGGTGAACTTGATCGCGTTGGCCAGGAGGTTGGTGATGATCTGGCGCAGGTGCTGCCGGTCGCCGAAGACCCGATAGGGCACGGCGGAGTCCAAATGGACGTAGAGCCGCAGCCCGCCGGCCTCCGCCTGCGGCCGCAGGATCGACAGCAGGTCGGCCAGCTCGGCATGCAGGTCGAAGGCGACGGCGTCGCGCCGGGCCTCGCCGGACTCGATCTTCGAGACGTCGAGGATGTCGTCGATCAGCGACAGCAGCGCCCGGCCCGAGGTGCCGACGGTGCGGGTCATGTCTTGCTGCTCGCGGTCGAGCTTGGTGCCCTGCAGCAGCTCGCTGATGCCGAGGATGGCGTTGAGCGGCGTGCGCAGCTCGTGGCTCATGTTGGCCAGGAAGCGGGTCTTGGCCTGGCTGGCCTCCTCGGCCTGCGCCTTGGCCAGGGTCAGCTTGCGGATCAGGGTCGAGACGTAGCCCGGCAGGATCACCAGGGCGGCGAGCAGGCCGGCCGAGAGGTAGGGCTGCTCGATCCAGTAGGCCGTGCTCAGCGTGACCCAGAGGAAGCCGACGATCGAGACCAGGGCGGCGAGCGCCAGGTAGGCGACGCCGTAACGGAAGCCGTAGCCGAAGGTGATCCAGAGGTAGAGCAGATAGAGCGGCGTGCCGGCTTCCTCGCCCAGGTGCATGAGCAGGGACAGCACCAGATAGTCGGTGACCATCGCGGCCAGGCGGCGCACGGTCGAGGGCGCCGGCGAGATGACGATCAGCGCGATGTAGACCACCGACAGCAGCAGGTAGGCGCCGACCACCAGCACGCTGCGCTCGTAGGCCTCGTTGCTGAACTCGGCGTTGTGATGCAGCAGGTAGAAGTAGGTCGCCGCCACGAAGACGATGACGAAGCGGATGATCGCCTGCTCGTGCTCGCTGTCGCTGCGGCCCCGCAAGCGCTCCGGCACGGCCTTCAGCGCGCGCAGGGCGCCGCCGCCCTTGCCTAGACTGTCCATGAGCTCCGCTGGAGGCTGGCCGCGGCCGATGCGGCGGCACCCTCGGCGCTCGAGGAGGATCGGGCCTCTTGCCCAGGCCGCATCAACAAGACAGCGCTAACCCGTGGCCCCGCCGGCCTCGGCCTCCTCGTTGAGACAACGCTCGGGCGGTAGATCGACGGTCACCGTCGTGCCCTCGCCCGGACGGCTGGAGATGTCGAGCCGGCCGCCGTGCAGCCGGGCCAGCTCGATCGCCAGGGGCAGCCCGAGGCCGGCGCCCGCGTGCCGGCTCTTGGCCGCGGTCTCGATCCGCCCGAAGCGGGCCTTGGCGAGCGGGATGTCGGCCTCGGCCATGCCGTGGCCGGTGTCGATGACGATGAGGCGCACGCCGCCGTTTTCGGCGTTGACGGCGCTGAGCGTCACCCGGCCGCCCTTGGGCGTGAAGGCGACGCCGTTGGAGAGCACGCTGATCAGGATCTGCTTCAGGCGCCGGCTGTCGGCGCGCAGATTCGGCAGCGCCTCCCGGCAGTCGAGGCGCAGCTCGACGCCGGCCTCCGTCGCCCGCGGCGCCAGGACCCGCAGGCTCTCGCGCAGGGTCTGCTCGAGCTTGACCACCTCTTCCTTCAGCACCAGGCGGCCGGCCTCGATGGTCGAGATGTCGAGCAGGTCGTCGATGATCGCCAGCAGATGCTCGGCACTGGCCCGGATGTCCTCGGAGTACTCGCGGTAGCGGGGATTGCCGATCGGCCCGAGCATCTCGACGCGCATGATGTCTGCGAAGCCGATTACCGCGTTGAGCGGCGTGCGCAGCTCGTGGCTCATGCTGGCCAGGAACTCGGTCTTGATCCGGTTGCCCGCCTCGGCCTGCTCCTTGGCTTCCTGCAGGGCGCGCTCGGTCAGCTTGCGCTCGGTGATGTCGATGGCGACCGTGACCACGTTGGCGACCCGGCCCTGGGCGTCGAATAGCGGCGTCTTGGTGGTCTGGAAGGTGCGCCGCTCGTCGTCGCGGCCGCTGTGGGTCTCCTCGACCCCGTCCAGCAGCTCGCCGCTCTCGAAGACCTTGGCGTCGAGCTGCAGGTGCCGCGTCGCGTAGGCCTTGCCGAAGACCTCGTTCATCGGGAAGCCGGCCGCCGTCTCGGCGTCGGCGCCGAAGAACTCGCACTGATACTCGTTGGCGAAGATGCAGGTGCCGGCGCGATCGGTGACGCAGATCATGGCCGCGATCGAGTTGGTGATCAGCCGCAGCTTCTCGTCGCTCTCGCGGAGCTGCTCCTTGCGCAGATGGCTCGTGGTCCGCAGCTTCTGCTCGAGCACCGTCGCCCGCCGCTTGATGATCTGCTGCTGGCGACGCAGGGTCAGCAGGTTGTTGGCGCGGGTCTTGAACTCGAAGTGATCGAAGGGGCTGAGCAGGAAGTCGGTGGCGCCGGCCTCCAGCGCCTTGTAGCGGAAGTCTTGATCCTCGTAGACCGTGACGACGATGATCGGCACGTCGGCGCAGGCCGGCCGCCGGCGCACCTCGGCGATGAAGGCCGCGCCGTCCATCGCCGGCATCTTGTAGTCGGTGATGATCAGGTCCGGCGCGTGCTCGCCGAGCCAGTCGAGCGCGGCGATGGGGTCGCCGAAGGCCTGCACCAGCACGTTCTCGTCGAGCGAGGCGGCCAGCTTGGCCAGGATGTCCCGGTTGGTGACCCGGTCGTCGAGGATGACGATGACAGGCATGGCGCCGCTGTTTTGACTCTGGTTGCTCGAAGCGACGGCCAGAGCACCCGACCCGGCTAGCGATCCCATTCTACTCCGCCTCCCGGCCACGCGGGCTCGCTCGTCTTGGCTAAGCCCGTCCTGGGATCGTCCGGTCTCGTAGGATCGCCCGACATCCTGTCGAGTGAAACGTCTTGATTCTCGTTGCGTGTTTCGTAACTGAGCGTCTTTCGTAACTGCATTTGCGAGTCTACATGGCCGAACCAAATAAAATCAAAGCTTTCTTTAGATCAGGCCTCGCTTCTACCGAAAGCTGCGAAGGCTTGGCCCGCCTCCCCGACACGTGAGGCTTTCGCGGATGACCCGTACTCGACCTGACGAACAATCTCTACTATAGCTCGATGAGCCGATGCCGCCTCCCGAAAACCAAAGCCTCGCGGGCCGTGCGGCGCCGCGAGGCTGAACTGGAGCGGATGAAGGGAATCGAACCCTCGACACGAAGCTTGGGAAGCTTCTGCTCTACCACTGAGCTACATCCGCGACAGCTCGAGATCTACCAGATGGCCGAGCCTCGTTCAACGAGCGGGCCGTCGGGTCGGGTGCCCGCCCCGCTGACGGCAGCGGCGCCGGCCCGCTAACGAAAGGACTTCGAACAGGCCCATGAGACAGCTTGCCAGACAGCTTGCCAGACAGCTTGCCGCCTTGCTCGCCACCGCCCTGGTCTGGGCCGCGGCCCCGGCGCAAAGCGCCGACGATTGGGCTCAAACGCTCGAGAAGGCCCGCGGCCAGAGCGTCTACTGGAACGCCTGGGGCGGCGACGAGCGCATCAACGCCTACATCGCCTGGGTCGGCGAGCGGGTCGCCGCCGAGCACGGCATCACCCTGCGCCACGTCAAGCTCGCCGACACGGCGGACGCCGTCTCGCGGGTGCTCGCCGAGAAGGTCGCCGGGCGGCTCGACGACGGCTCGGTCGACCTCATCTGGATCAACGGCGAGAACTTCGCGACCATGAAGGAGCAGGGCCTGCTGTTCGGGCCCTTCGCCGAGAGCCTGCCGAACTTCCGCCTGGTCGACGTGGTCAACAAGCCGACCACCCTGGTCGACTTCACCGTGCCGGTCGAGGGGCTGGAGGCGCCCTGGGGCATGGCCAAGATCAACTTCATCTACGATTCCGCGCGCCTGCCCGAGCCGCCGCGCTCGACCGCCGCCCTGCTGGACTGGGCCAAGGCCAACCCGGGCCGCTTCACCTATCCGGCGCCGCCCGACTTCATCGGCTCGACCTTCCTCAAGCAGGTGGTGCACGACCTGGCCGAGGACCCGAGCGTGCTGCAGAGCGCGGTGCCCGACGACGCCACCTTCGAGACCCTCACCGAGCCGCTCTGGCGCTTCCTCGACGCCCTGTCGCCGCACCTCTGGCGCAAGGGCCAGGTGCATCCCGCCAACGCGCCCGCGCAGCGCCAGCTGCTCGACGACGGCGAGGTCGACATCTCGATCTCCTTCTACCCCTCCGAGGCCTCCTCCTTCATCGCCAACGGCCTGCTGCCGGAGAGCGCCCGCACCTTCGTGTTCGACGGCGGCACCATCGGCAACACCCACTTCGTCGCCATTCCCTTCAACGCCGCGCACAAGGAGGCGGCCATGGTCGTGGCCAACTTCCTGATGAGCGCGGAGGCGCAGGCCAAGAAGCAGGACCCGCGGGTCTGGGGCGACGACACGGTGCTCGACCTGGCCAAGCTGGAGCCCGCCGAGCGGGCGCTGTTCGACCGGCTGCCCCTGGGCGTCGCCACCCTGCCGCCCGACAAGCTCGGCGCCACCCTGCCGGAGCCCCATCCGACCTGGATGACCCGCATCGAAGCCGAATGGCGCAAGCGCTACAGCCGCTAGACGACGCGCCCGGCGGATCGGCCGGACGCTCCATCGAGCTGCTGCAGGGCGCGCCGGCCCTCACCCTGCTGCTGTTCCTCGGGCCGGTCGCGGCCGGCCTGCTGGGCACCTGGCTGCCGGCCGTCGGCCACTTCCCGGCCCTCGGCCTGAGCGGGCCGAGCCTGGCGCCCTGGCAGGCGCTGATCGCCGACCCGGCCCTGCCGGGCGCGCTCAAGCTGACCCTGACCAGCGGCCTGCTCGGCACCCTGGGCGCGATCCTGCTGGTCATCGCCTTCGTCGCCGCCTTCCACGGCAGCCTCTGGCTGGCCCGCCTGCGCCGGCTGATGCTGCCCCTGCTGGCGGTGCCGCACGCCGCCGCGGCGATCGGCTTCGCCTTCCTGCTGGCGCCCAGCGGCTGGCTGATCCGCCTGATCTCGCCCTGGGCCAGCGGCTGGACCCGGCCGCCCGACGTCGCCCTGATCCAGGACCCCGCGGGGCTCGCCCTGGCGGCGGCCCTGGTGGTCAAGGAGACGCCCTTCCTGCTGCTGGTCACCCTGGCGGCCCTGGAGCAGAGCAACGCCGGCGAGCGCCTGGCCGTCGCCCGCTCGCTCGGCTACCGGCCGGTCGCCGCCTGGCTGAAGACCGTGCTGCCGGCGATCTACGGCCAGATCCGCCTGCCGCTCTACGCCGTGCTCGCCTTCTCCCTGTCGGTGGTCGACATGGCGCTGGTGCTGGCGCCGGGCACGCCGCCGACCCTGGCGGTGCTGGTGCTGCAGTGGTTCAACGATCCCGACCTCTCCATGCGGCTGGTGGCCGCCGCCGGCGCCAGCCTGCAGCTCGGCATCGTCGTGCTGGCGATCCTGCTCTGGCGCCTCCTGGAGATCCTGGTCGGCCTGCTCGGCCGGCGCTGGATCGCCGGCGGCCGGCGCGGCGACCTGCTCGAGCCGGCGACCCGGGCGCTCGCCGGCACGGTCATGGCGGCCAGCATGCTCCTCGCGGCCGGCGCCCTGGTCGGGATGGCGCTCTGGTCCCTGGCCGGCCGCTGGCGCTTTCCCGACGCCCTGCCGAGCCTCTGGACCCAGGCGAACTGGCTGCGCGAAGCCGACGGCCTGCTGGCCAGCGGCGGCGTCACCCTGCTGCTCGGCCTGGCCAGCACGGTGATCGCCCTGGTCCTGGTCCTGGCCTGCCTGGAGAACGAATGCCGGCGCGGCCTGCAGCCCCTGAACCGGAGCCTCTGGCTGCTCTACGCGCCGCTGCTGGTGCCGCAGGTCGCCTTCCTCTTCGGCGTCCAGGTGCTGGCGGTGAAGCTGCGCATCGACGGCGGCTGGATCGCCCTGATCTGGACGCACCTGCTCTTCGTCCTGCCCTACGTCTTCCTGGCCATGGCCTACCCCTACCGGGCGCTCGACAAGCGCTACGAGCGCGCCGCGCTCTGCCTGGGCGCCAGCCCCAACCGCGTGTTCTTCCGGGTCAAGCTGCCGATGCTGATGCGGCCGATCATGATCGCCGCGGCGATCGGCTTCGCCGTCAGCGTCGCGCAGTACCTGCCGACGCTGTTCGCCGGCAGCGGCCGCTTCGTCACCCTGACCACCGAGGCCGTCAGCCTCTCGGCCGGCGCCGACCGCCGCATCGTCGCCTGCTACGCCTTCGCCCAGGCGCTGCTGCCGCTGCTCTGCTTCGCGCTCGCCCTGGCCGTGCCGGCCTGGCTCTACCGCGACCGCCGCAGCCTGCGGGGGGCGACATGACGGGGAGCGACATGGCGGGCGCCGGGCAGGGCGGCCGGCTCGAGCTGCTCGACGTCGAGCTGCGCCTGCGCGGGCGGCGCCTGCTCGGGCCGCTGTCGCTGACCGTCGGCGCCGGCGAGGTGACCACCGTCATGGGCCCCAGTGGTTGCGGCAAGTCGAGCCTGCTCGCCTATCTTTGCGGCACCCTGGAGGGCGTCTTCGAGACCGCCGGCCGGGCGCGGCTCGACGGCCGCGCGCTCGACAGCCTGCCGCCGGAGCGCCGCCGAGTCGGCATCCTGTTCCAGGACGACCTGCTGTTTCCGCATCTCAGCGTGGCCGACAACCTCGCCTTCGGCCTGCCCGCCGACCTGCGGGACCGGGCAGCCCGCGCCGCGCGCATCGAGGCCGCCCTCGCCGAGGCCGACCTGGAAGGCTTCGGGTCGCGCGACCCGGCGACCCTGTCGGGCGGCCAGCGGGCCCGGGTGGCGCTGCTCCGGACCCTGCTGTCGGAGCCGCAGGCCCTGCTGCTGGACGAGCCCTTCGGCAAGCTCGACGTCGCCCTGCGCGACCGCTTCCGGCGCTTCGTCTTCGAGCATGCCCGGGCCCGGGCCCTGCCGACCCTGCTGGTCACCCACGACCCCTTCGATGCCGAGGCCGCGGGGGGCGACATCCTGCATTTGGCGGCCGACGGCGCCGCCCTCTCCGCGCCGCCGGAGACCGATGGGCGATTGTTGAGACCGGGTCTCGCCGAGGGGCGCTAAATCGAGAGAAAACCCTTAGAACGACCTCTCTAGATTAAGGAAATTAATGCGTTGGGCGTTTTGACTTCGGCAACGCTCGCTTTATACTGTGCTCGGTGGGCTACGGCGCCCGGGGGCAACCTACATCCATCCCACGACCTCAAAGCCGACGTTCGGCATGTCAATCTGCCGACCGGGGGGATCGCGGGTAAGAGGGAGTGACATCAGAATGATCCGACTGAAGCTCATTGGGGCGATCGTCAGCATGGCTGCGCTGACCGGCTGTCTCGGTTACGACATCGAGAACATGCGCAGTGCGGAGGGGACGGGCTCCGCCTTCACGCGTGCGCTGACCGAGGAATACCGGCAGATCACGCTGTTCGAAGCTGACGAGATGTACGACTGGGCCGACGCGAGCTACTACGCCCGCAAGGGCCTGCGCGCGGCGGACGGCGAAGTTGTCGAGCCGGAGCAGACGGCGGACTGGGATCTGCCGGCGGACAAGGTCGACGAGCTGGCTTCGGCCAGGGCGCGGCTTGTCTCCCTGCTCGACGCCAACGCGCGCCAGAAGGTGCCGCAGGAAGCTGCGCACGCTCAGGGCCGTTACGACTGCTGGATCGAGCAGCAGGAAGAGAATCACCAGCCGGATCATATCGCGGCTTGCCGCGACGCCTTCTACGCTTCGCTGGCGAAGCTGGAAGAGGCGATGAAGCCGATGCCGGCGCCGGTCGTTCCGGCCGCTCAGCCGGAGCCCTTCGTGGTGTTCTTCGCCTTCGACAGCTCGGCGCTGACGCCTGAGGCGCAGACCATCATCGATCGCGCCGTGTCGGCGGCTCAGGATGCCGGCATGAGCGAGTTCTCGGTCACCGGTCACGCCGACCGGGCTGGCTCCGAGGAGTACAACGTGGGCCTGTCGCTGCGGCGCGCCAATGCGGTGCGTGCGGCGCTCGAGGGCCGCGGCATCTCCAGCGGCAACATCTCGCTGGCCGGTCGCGGTGAGAGCGAGCCCGCGGTCCCGACTGCCGATGGTGTGGCCGAGCAGGCCAACCGCCGGGTGGTCATCATCATCCAGTAACCCCCTAGTGGGTTGTCCGGGGAACGGCGCCGTCCTGCACGGCGCCGTTTTCCTTTTCTGGAACCGCCGCGCCGACCAGGCCCGGCGCGTCGAGGCCGGCTCATGCGGCAGCGGCCGCGAAAGCCGCGCCTCGCATTTCCCTCTCTCGGGTTGCTGAACTAGAATGCCGCCCGAGACGGGCCGGCGGGCCTAGGCGGATCCGGGATCTGCCCCCCAGATCGATTTGGGGAGCGATCCGGGAAGCGGGCCGCGCGGCGAGCCAGGAGAGCAAGACCGATGTACAGCGCGACCACGAGAGCCATTCGCGTGACGGTCCGGCCGAGCTATCTCGCCGAGCAGTCCTCGCCCGTCGACGACCACTACGTCTGGGCCTATCACGTGCAGATCGAGAATCTGGGAGAGGAGGTCGTGCAATTGCTGGCGCGGCACTGGCGGATCACCGATTCCATGGGCCGCGTTCAGGAAGTCCGCGGCGCCGGCGTGGTCGGCGAGCAGCCGGTGCTCAATCCGGGCGAGTCCTTCGAGTACACGAGCGGCACGCCGCTGCCGACGCCCTCCGGCATCATGGTGGGCAGCTACGAGATGGAGAGCCAGAACGGCGAGCGCTTCGAGATCGACGTGCCGGCCTTCTCGCTCGACAGCCCGCACCAGTCCGTTCAATTGAACTAGACTGAGCCGACCCCGAGGCCACCGCCCGGGCGGGCCATGATCGACTTTCGCCCCGTCATCTTCGTCCTCGGCATTCTCCTCAGCATCCTGGCTGTGGCCATGACGCTGCCGGCCGTGGTCGACGCCGCCAACGGCCACGCCGACTGGCAGGTCTTCGCCGCCGCCTCCCTGCTGACCCTCTTCGTCGGCGGCGCGATGATCCTGACCACGCGCGCCGGCTGGGTCGGCTTCTCGCTGCGCCAGGCCTTCATCATGACCAACCTGGCCTGGCTGGTGATCGCCCTGTTCGGCGCGCTGCCCCTGGCCTTCAGCGAGCTCGAGCTGAGCTTCACCGACGCCTTCTTCGAGTCGATGTCCGGCGTGACCACGACCGGCGCGACGGTGATCACCGGCCTCGACCACGCGCCGCCCGGCATCCTGCTGTGGCGCGCGATCCTGCAGTGGCTGGGCGGCATCGGCATCATCGTCATGGCGGTCTCGATCCTGCCGATGCTGCAGGTCGGCGGCATGCAGCTTTTCCGCGTCGAGGCCTTCGAGACCGACAAGGTGCTGCCGCGCGCCGCGCAGATCGCCGGCGGCATCGTCATCGTCTACGTCTTCCTGACGGCGCTCGCCGCGATCGTCTACTGGGCCCTCGGCATGACCGGCTTCGAGGCCATCGCCCACGCCATGACCTCGATCGCCACCGGCGGCTTCTCGACCTCCGACGCCTCGATCAGCCACTTCGCCAGCCCGGCCATCGACTGGGCGGTCTGCGGCTTCATGATTCTCGGCAGCCTGCCCTTCGTGCTCTACCTGCGCGCCGTGCGCGGCGACGTCCGGGCCTTCTTCGAGGATGCCCAGGTGCAGCTCTTCCTCGGCGTGCTGGTGCTCGCCGTCGGCCTGGTCGCCTGGTGGCTCTGGGACCAGGACCAGGTCGGGCCGGTCGGCGCCCTGCGCTACGCTGCCTTCAACGTGGTCTCGATGGTCACCGGCACCGGCTACGCGACGGCCGACTTCAGCCAGTGGGGCGGCTTCGTCATGTCCCTGATGTTCGTCCTCATGGTGCTCGGCGGCTGCGCCGGCTCGACCACCTGCGGCATCAAGATGTTCCGCTTCCTGGTCATCTTCGCCACCGCCAAGGTGCAGCTCCTGCGCCTGATCCAGCCCAACGGCGTCTTCATCCCCTACTACAACAAGCGGCCGATCCCGAACCGGGTCGAGGAATCGGTGATGGGCTTCTTCTTCCTCTTCGCCGCCAGCTTCGCCCTGCTGGCCGCCGGCCTCGGCCTGACCGGCCTCGACTTCGTCACCGCCGTCTCCGGCGCCGCCTCGGCGATCGCCAACGTCGGCCCGGGCCTGGGCGACGTCATCGGTCCGGCCGGCAACTACTCGACCCTGCCGGACGCCGCCAAGTGGCTGCTCTGCGCCGGCATGCTGCTCGGCCGCCTCGAGCTCTTCACCGTCCTGGTGCTCTTCTCGATCACCTTCTGGCGCGGCTGAGCGGCGCGGCCATGAGCGGCGCCACCTATAGCCCGATCGAGATGCTGGAGCGGCTGATCGCCTTCGACACCACCTCCAGCCTGAGCAACCTGGCGCTGATCGACTTCGTCGAGGACTACCTGCGCGGCCACGGCGTGACCGCCCGGCGCAGCAGCGACCGCGCGGACAAGGCGAACCTCTTTGCCAGCATCGGGCCCGAGCGGCCGGGCGGCATCGTGCTCTCCGGGCACTCCGACGTGGTGCCGGTGGCCGACCAGGCCTGGAGCAGCGAGCCCTTCGCGCTGAGCGAGCGCGACGGCCGCCTCTACGGCCGCGGCACGGCCGACATGAAGGGCTTCCTAGCGGTCGCCCTGGCCTGCGTGCCGCAAGCGCTGGCCGCCGGCCTGCAGCGGCCGCTGCAGATCGCCATCAGCTACGACGAGGAGGTCGGCTGCCTGGGCGCGCCGCGGCTGATCGCCGACATCCTGGCGCAGGGCCCGCGGCCGGCCGCGGTCATCGTCGGCGAGCCGAGCTCCATGCGGCCGATCGCCGGCCACAAGGGCATCGGCGTCTACCGCACCACGGTCACCGGGCGCGCCGCCCACTCCGCCCAGACCCACCGCGCGGCCAGCGCGATCTTCGGCGCGGCGCGCCTGGTCGCCTACCTGGAGGCCGAAGCCGAGGCGCGCCGCGCCGGCCCGCCGGCCGAGGGCTTCGAGCCGCCCTACAGCAGCTTCAACGTCGGCCTGATCGAAGGCGGCACCGCCCACAACATCGTGCCGCGCTCCTGCAGCTTCACCTGGCAGGTCCGCCCCGTGCCCGGCGAAACCAGCGCCCAGGTGCTCGCCGCCTTCACCGACCATGCCGAACGCGAGGTCCTGCCGTCGCTGCGCGCCACGGCGGCGGAAGCGGCCATCGAGACCGAGAGCATCGCCGACGTGCCGGCCCTGGTGCCCGACCCGGACTCCTTCGCCGAGGCCCTGGTCCGCCGCCTGACCGGCGCCAACCGCAGCGGCTTCGTCTCCTTCGCCGCCGAGGCCGGCATGTTCCAGCAGGCCGGCGTGCCGACCGTCATCTGCGGCCCCGGCTCCATCGACCAGGCCCACCAGCCCGACGAGTTCATCGAGATCGCCCAGATCGAGGCCTGCGCCGACTTCATGCGAAAGCTGATCGACTGGGCGGCGAGCGGCGATGGCGGTTAGGGCAGATCGGCAAACCACGAAGCCCTTGCCGACGCCGCGGCGTTCGGCAAGTTGAGACCGATCAGACGACTATCCGTAAATCCGGTCCGGAAGCCACGTCGCGATTGCGGGAAAGAAAGCAACGATAAAAATGACCAGAACTTGGATCGCGATGAACGGCATGATCCCGCGGTAGATATCAGCCGTCGCAATGGACTTCGGCGCCACGCCGCGAAGATAGAACAACGAGAATCCGAACGGCGGCGTCAAGAACGACGTCTGCAAGTTGAGAGCCATCAGTATGCCCAGCCAAACCGGATCGACACCCAGGCTGAGTAGGACGGGCGCGACGATCGGAATGACAACGAACGTAATCTCGATGTATTCGAGAAAGAACCCCAAGACGAACATGACCGCCATGACGACGGCGATTTTGACGCCGACCTCGCCCGGCAAGGCTGTCAGATAGCGATGGACCATGTCGTCGCCGCCCAGGGCGCGAAACACCAGGGAAAACACGGTCGCGCCGATGAGAATCAGAAAGACCATGGACGTCATATCGAGCGTGCGCCTGCAGACATCCGCGACGATGCCTCCCTTGTGCAGTTGCACGAGACACCGCCCGAGAGCGAGAAACAGCGTGGCCGCGACCGGTAGTGCCAGCATGAGTCCGATACCGTCAAAGTACCCTATGCTTTCTCGCGACACGCGCAGATCGAAGATAGCGTTGAGGACGACCAAAACGACGATTGAAGAACCTGCGAGATAGCAGGATCGCGCAGACCATCCTTGCTCGCGGCAAAGGCGTTGGTTTGCCAAGAGCACCGCGCCCACGGCTCCCACGGACGCGGCTTCCGTCGGCGTCGCGATGCCGAAGAGAATGGAGCCCAGAACCGCGAGGATCAACGCGAGTGGAAAGACCAAGGCGTGCAACAGCTTTCTCGCAAAGTGATGACCAACGTCTTGGGAGGTCTCCCGAGCCGAAGGGCCTTTCTCGGGAAAGAGCGTGATGACGATGAGCTGATATGTCAGGTAAACGGCGACAAGAAGGAGCCCCGGGAGCAATGCGCCGGCGAACAAATCGCCGACCGACACCGTTTCCGTGGCAAAGATCCCCTGTTTGTATTGCGCCTCCTGATAGGCGGCGGAAATGACGTCGCCCAAGAGTATCAAGACAATTGAAGGTGGAATGATCTGCCCGAGCGTCCCTGCCGCACAAATCGAGCCACAAGCCAGCCGCCGGTCGTAGCCCCACTTCAACATGACAGGCAGCGCCAACAGTCCCATGGTCACAACAGTGGCGCCGACAATGCCAGTGGACGCCGCCATCAACATGCCGACGAGCATGACCGAATAGCAAAGTCCGCCAGAGCGCCGTCCGAACAGGCTGCCCATGGTCTCGAGCATTTCTTCAGCGACCTTGGATCGCTCGAGCATGACACCCATAAAGATGAACACGGGCACGGCAATGAGGACTTCGTTCGTCATAATGCCGAAAAGACGTTGAGGCACGGCAAGCAGATAAGAAGAGTCGATCAGGCCCAAGACACTGCCGAGGCCTACGACGGCGAGAGCACTGCCGCTCAGCGTGAATGCGACGGGGAACCCGATCAACAAGGTCAGACACGTGAACACGAACATGGCGGCTGCTAGGGTTTCGGAGCCGGTCATCGACACGCGCTAACCTTCTTGCCCATCGCGCTCCGACGGAGCCGCATCTGAAATGGCCAGCTTTCCGGCCTTCACGTATTCGGAGAGTGAATAAGCAAAGAGGAAACAGCCTTGAAAAAAGAGCTGAGCCGCAAACACCAAGATTGTCGATTTCAGTAGGAAGATTCCGGGAAGCCCGCTCGTCTCTTGCGACGACTCCCGTATGGACCAAGACGACTCGACATACGGCCACGAGGTCCAGAACACGAGCACCGCGATGGGGATCAGAAAGAAGGCGGTGCCCAACGAGTCGATAAGCCGCCTTCTGCGCTCGGACGCGGCCGCGTAGAAGATGTCCACCCGAACGTGCTTGTCTTGCGCCAACGTATACGCGGCCCCCAGCAGAAACGCCGAGCCATGCATATAGACAATGGACTCCTGAAGCAGCAAGGAGCCGATTCCGAAGATGTACCGCAATACAACAACAACGAACTGAACGAGGACGATCCCGAGCATAAGCCATGCGACGCCGTTCCCCAGGGCGACATTGGCATCGGAAGCCCACCTGAGGATCGAGATCGCTGTACGTATTGGTTGAGAAGACATCGGTCGCGTAGGTGGCTATCGCTCACTCGACAGTGAACTCTCGCGGCATGTCAACGCCCTCCAAGGCCACAACGCGACACGGAGAGCCGTCCAATCCAGTGAGCTTCAAGGGCAATGCAATAATCACGGTGCGCGGTGCCGTGATGGCGCCGAGGCCGCGCACGTACTCGATATTGTAGATTTCGGTTCCAAGGATTCTGTGGTGCACTTCGCACTCCTCGCCTCGGAAATTCGCTTGACGGACAACGTACTCTTCAGAGAAATCGTAGACGACGGCTTTGACGCCACGTTCGACAAGCCAATCGGCACCGTCCAGAGACAGATAGGGTCCCTCCTTCCAGAAGGTATCCGTGCCCCAATGCTTGTCGCTCCACAAGGTTCGAAGGATGGCGATGTCATTGCGTTCAAGGTGACGCCCGCGATCTTCCAAGACGTCTCCTGATATACCCGCTTCGCGGCCATGATCGCTCAGGTCGATGACGGCAGCAGGACCCATCAAACGATTGAGGGGCGCTTGGTCTATGCCGTGGCCGCTTCTAATGTGGTGATTGGGGGCGTCGACGTGGGTCCCGTGGTGGGCGAACATCGAGAAGACGGACCCTTGCCAGCCATGTTCTTCGAACGAATACGGTGTCTCGAACTGGACCTCCAAGTTTAGGCGGCCGTCACCGTGGTGAATGGGAATTGTAAGATCGATCAGCTTCATCTCGGTGCCTTTCGTCGAGAGTCGAAGGAAAGGGGCGCGGACTGGCGCCACCTCTGGACCAGGGCGGAAAAAGGACCGGGGCGACCGAGGACGCCCCGAAGTCGACAGTGGGAGTAGGCTCTATGTGCCGAAAACGCGGGATCGGGCACGCATCACGGCATGCTCGGCGATATTCGACCAAGGCACGGCCCTCTTACGGAAAGCGACGAACGACTCGTAGACCTTCTTCGCCATCGGGTCCGAATCGGCCACCTCTTGCACAACCTCCTGCGAGACGCGTCCCAGTTCGTCCAAGACATCATCCGAAAACCGAACCAAGGTGACATCGTTTCCATTCAAGAGGACGTCCAAGCTGGACGCATTGTTGGCCTGATATTCAGCGTGCATGAGGTTGTTCTCGGCCTGTGCGGCGCTGCGTACGATCGCTTGTTCGCTAGAGCTCAGGCCCTCCCAAACCGCGTTGTTGATGCTAAGGTCGAGCCCCGGGCCTGGTTCGTGGAAACCCGGGTAGTGGTAGAATTTGGCGACCTTGTACACGCCAAGAGCCAGATCGTTCCACGGACCGACCCATTCCGTACCGTCGATCGCACCGGACTGAAGGGCCGGGAAGATCTCTCCGGCCGGCAGATTGACGACAGCGGCGCCCAATCGCCTCAGCACCTCTCCGCCAAGGCCAGGCATGCGAATCTTGAAGCCATTGAAGTCGTCGAGGCTCTCGATCTTTCGCGTGTACCAGCCACCCATCTGAGTACCTGTGTTTCCAGCATGGAAGGACCGAAAGCCGAATTGTTGCGTCACCTCGTCCCAAAGCTCCTGCCCGCCGGCGTAGTTGATCCAGCCGTTCAGTTCCGAAGCCGTAAGTCCGAATGGTACCGTCGAGAAGAAGTTGAGCGCCTTGGATTTCCCTTGAAAGTAGTAGGGCGCACTGTGATACAGATCCGCCGTACCGGATGAAACTGCATCGAATACCTGCAACGCGGGCACGAGCTCACCGGCCGCAAACAGTTTCACCTCAAGCTTACCGTCGCTCATCGCCGTGATGTTGTCGGCAATGCGTTGAGCGCCCGTACCGAGGCCCGGGAAGTTCTTCGGCCAAGATGTCACCATCTTGAGCTGCTTCGCTCCCGAAGCGATGGCTGGTGCGGCAAGAGATGATGCTGCGGCCCCGACCACTCCGAGTCCGACTGTGTGTCGCAAAATGTCTCTTCTTTTCATTGGGCTCTCCCTGAAGATGCTGTTGTGGAAGGTTCTGTGAGGTCTTAGGCCCGAAACTGCCCAGTGGCAGAGCGTCGGGAAAACTCGTTTGCCTGCTCGCAGACGATGCGGCCGATCTCGTCGACGCTGGATTCGTTGACCCGCGTAATCGGTCCGGCGACCCCGATGGCGCCTATGACCGAGCCGGACTCCGAGAAAACGGGCGCCGAGACCGCGCCGACCTGATCCATCCACTCGGCGAGATTCGTGCCGAATCCGCGTTTCCTAGTGATCGCGATCTCTTTCCAGAAAGCGCTCGGCGAGGTGATCGAGTGCTCAGTCAAAGCCTCGATCCCGCTTCGCAGGATCGCGTCGATGGTTTCGGAAGCCGAGTAGGCGAGGATCGCCTTGCCCGACGCCGTGACATGGGCCGGCGAGCGGTCGCCGCGTCCAACGACGGCACGCACGCGCCGCGGGCTTTCGGCGATATCGAGATAGATGACTTCGCGTCCGAGGAGCACGCCAAAGTGGGCCGTTTCCCCGGTGCTATCGGCGATCCGCGACAGATACGGCCGACAAGACAGAACCGAAGCGTGTTGCGAAATGAACCTTTGTGCCAACGCCAAGACGGCCGGACCTTGGGCGTAGACTTTGCGGTCCGGGTCGTGAATGACGTAGCCGGTTTGCACCAGAGCCTTGAGGTGGCGCAGGCACGACGCCTTGGGCACGCTGAGCGCGCGGCTGATCTGTGCCAGCGTCAGTTCCTCATTCTGCGAGTTAAACACCTCGAGCATTGCCATCGCCGTGAGAACGGACTGGGAGGGTTTTGCACTTGACTCTTGTTCAGCCATGTTTCATATATGGAATTATTATTGCATATTTGGTTTATCCTCTGAGATTTCCCATCGGCTGTCAACCATTGCGGTTGTCGGGAACCGTAACCGCGTGGGCCAGCATGAATGCGAAGGCTGTGTGTTGGCGCACGATCACGCGACCGAACAGGCTCTTCGGCCGGCCGACGACCGGCAGGCGTCTTTCGACTGCGGAATCCCGTGGGTGCCGCCTTCATCACCAAGCCGATCGATTGGGCGGCGAGCGATGAGGGGCTCTGAATCAAGGCCTGATGAATGTAACTCTGCAGGCCCTAGTAAGCGTGGCTGCGCGCCCGTAGCGAAGCGAGGAAGAGCCCGCGTGGCGATTGAACGCAATAGGGTCTGCGAAGACCTCTACTCATCGCTGACCGGTACCGGTCCCTCAACGGAACTTAAGCGCGGCCAGATCGGCTTCCTCGAAGTGGTCGACGCGGTTGCAGAACCGGCAGGTGACGACCAGCTTGTCGTGATCTTTCGGCGACAGCAGTCCAGCGCGCGCTTAAGGCTGCTAGATGGCCTCGATCTACTGGCGCGAGGAGCGGCAGGCCTCGATGTCGGTCAGCCGCCAATGACCCCGGATAGCCTCACCACGCGTTCGGCAGTCACAAAATCGTCCACTCGACCAACTCTAGAACCACGAGATAGCGGACGGTCTTGGCGATGGCGACGAGGACGAGGAACTTCCAGAAGCCGACCTTGAGGACCCCAGCGACGAGGGTGATCGGGTCGCCGACGATGGGCATCCAGGACAGCAAGAGGGACCAGACGCCGTATCGGTTGAACCAGACCGTCGCGGCGGCCAGACGCTCCGGGCTCGCCGGGAACCAGGACCGGTCCTGCCAGCGCAGGCAGAAGCGGCCCAGGAGCCAGTTGCAGACGGAGCCGAGCGTGTTGCCGGCGCTGGCGACCAGCAGGAGCCAGAGCGGGTTGAAGTCGCCCGTCGCGGCGAGGCCGGTCAGGACGACCTCGGAGGAGGCCGGGAAGATCGTCGCCGCCAGGAAGGCGCTGACGAAGAGTCCCAGGTAGCCGGCAGAGGTCACGGCCCTAGCCTTTCAAGCCCGCTGGACCGCCGCCACGCTCAAGCGCGGGTGATCCAGTCGAAGGCGCGACGGACGTCGTCCTTCGCGCCGCCTTGCAGGCAGTGGCCGTGCGCGATGACGAGGTTGTCGAAGTCCCAGCCGAGAATCCTGTCGATGCTCCGCCGCAACGCCGCCTTGTCCCGAACGCTGAACCTGATGTCCAGGGGGACGCCGCCGCCCCGGCCCAAGATGCCCGCGATGCGCTTCACGCCGCGCCAGAACCAGGACTCGCCCGCGGCGGCGTGCTTCTGGATGACGTCGGTGACGATCAGCGTCTTGGAGGGCCTGTGCAGAAACACGACCTCGTCGAGCACGCTGTGGCCTTCGACCACGCAGTGATCGATCTCATCGCGCCACGGGGTTTCGACGTCGTTCGTCAGCACGCTATCGACGACGATATCGGGATGCCGCCGGTTGAACGCCGGCGAGGCCCAGACCTTGGCCGACGGGTGCAACGCCCGCCACGGCTCGATGCCGAGGCTATGGATCAAGTTGGGCGCCACGAGGTGCGCGACCGGGCCCAGCCGCTCGACGGCCCGGCGGCGCTCCGCCGTCGGCCGCACAGGCGAATGGAGCCACAGGCCGCCCGATTCCAGCCGGACGAGCGTCATGCGTGTCTTGAACGGCACGACGCCGAACATGCGGACGTCGTCGCCGTCCAACGTCCAGAGGCTCGGTCCGAAAGACTGCATCTTGCTCGACACCTGGAGCGGCTGCCCCGGCTCAGCCGACTTCGAGCGCGGCCAGGTCGGCTTCCTCGAAGTGATAGACGCGGTTGCAGAACTGGCAGGTGACGACCAGCTTGTCGTCGTCCTGCTTCAGCGACTGCAGCTCGTCGCGCGGCAGGGATTGCAGGGTGGTCTCGATGCGCTGGCGCGAGCAGCGGCAGGCCTCGATGTAGGGCAGCGGCTCGAAGACCCGCACGCCCTCCTCGTGGAACAGCCGGTAGAGCAGGTCGTGGGGCGGCAGGGTGACGTCCAGCAGCTCGCCCGGCGTGCAGCTCGACATCAGCACCAGGGCGCGGCGCCAGTCGTCCTCCTCGTGGCTGCTGACCGCCTGCAGCTTGCCGCCGGGCTCCTCCGGCAACTGCTGGATCAGCAGCGCGCCGGCCCGCCAGCCCCGTGGCCCGCGCTCGGCGACCAGCGCCAGGCCGGCGTTCACCTGCTCGGACTGGCGGAAGTAGTGCTGCATGGAGTCCGCCAGGCGCTCGCCGGTCAGCTCGACGATGCCCTGGTAGCGCCGGCCGTCGCCGGCCTGGTCCAGCGTGTAGACCAGGTAGCCCTCGCCGAAGACCTCGCCCAGGGTCGGCGGCGCGCCGCCGTTCTCGGCCTCGGCGAAGGCCTCGCGGTCGAACTGCGCATAGCCGCGCAGCTTGCCGTCGTGCGTCACGTCGGCGACCGCCAGCCCGAGCGGGCCGTTGCCCTTGACCTGCAAGGTGAAGATGCCGTCGTGCTTGAGCAGGCTGGAGACCAGGGCGGCCAGGGCCAGCAGCTCGGCCATGGTCTGCGCCACCGGGCCGGGATAGTCGTGGCGGCCGAGGATCACGTCGAGCGCCGGCCCGAGGCGCAGCAGGCGGCCGCGGAAGCCGGTCGCCTCGAGCATGAAGGGCTGCGCCTGGTCGTCCGCCGCCGGCTCCTGTTCGTCCCGGGGGCTGTCCCGGGGGCTGTCGCGGTCGCCGTCAGGGGGGCTGTTTGGATCGGACTCCATCAGGCGAGGCACCAGAGCAGGATGCCCTTCTGGGCATGCAGCCGGTTCTCGGCTTCGTCCCAGGCAGCCGACTGCGGGCCGTCGATCACCGCCGCGGTCACCTCCTCGCCGCGATGGGCCGGCAGGCAGTGCATGAAGATCGCGTCGTCGGCAGCCAGGCCCATGACCCGCTCGTCGATCTGGTAGGGCCGCAGCAGGTTGTGCCGATGGGTGCCGTCGTCCGGCCCGTCGCCCATGGAGACCCAGACGTCGGTCACCACGCAGTCGGCGCCGGTGACGATCTCCTCCAGGTCGTGGCCGATCACCACCTTGGCGCCCTCCTCCCGGGCCCAGTCGACCACGTCAGCCGGCGGCTCGAGCGTTTCCGGACAGGCCAGGCGCAGCTCGAAGTCGAAGCGCGCGGCGGCATGCAGCCAGGAGGTCGCCATGTTGTTGCCGTCGCCGCACCAGGCGACGGAACGCCCGGCGATCGGCCCGAGCCGCTCCTCGAAGGTCATGACGTCGGCCATGAGCTGGCAGGGGTGGGTGCGGTCGGTCAGGCCGTTGATCACCGGCACGCTGGCGTGCTCGGCCAGCTCCAGCAGCTTCGACTCCGCCGTGGTGCGAATCATGATCGCGTCGACGTAGCGCGACAGCACCCGCGCCGTGTCGGCCACGGTCTCGCCGCGGCCGAGCTGGGTGCCGCTCGGCTCGAGCACGATCGGCTCGCCACCGAGCTGGCGCATGCCGACCTCGAAGGAGACCCGGGTGCGCGTCGAGGGCTTCTCGAAGATCATGGCCAGGGTCTTGCCATCGAGCGGCTTGTCGTCGCAAGGCGCCTTGCCGGCCTTGAAGGCCGCGCCCCAGTCCAGGATCTGCCTGAGCGTGCCGCGGTCCAGCCTGTCGAGGTCGAGGAAGTGCTTCGGCTCGGTCACGCTAGGCCGCCTCCGAGCGGGCCGCCGCCACCCGGTCGAGGATGGCGACGGCTTCGTCGATCTGGGCCGGCTCGACGATCAGCGGCGGCAGCAGGCGGATGACGTTCTCCGCCGCCGCCACGGTGAGCAGGCCGGCTTCCGTCGCCGCGGCCATGATCTCAGCGTTCGGCACCCGGCATTCAAGGCCGAGGATCAGGCCGCGGCCGCGCAGCCCGGCGAAGACCTCGGGGTGGCGCGCGATCAGCGCCTCGAAGGCCTGGCGGGCGTGCTCGCCGACCCGCTCGACCCGCTCCAGGAAGCCCGGCTCCAGGATGACGTCGAGCACGGCGTTGCCGACCGCCATGGCCAGCGGGTTGCCGCCGAAGGTGCTGCCGTGGCTGCCCCCGGTCATGGCGTCGCCGACCGCCGCCGTGGTCAGGCAGGCGCCCACCGGGAAGCCGCCGCCCAGGCCCTTGGCCACGGCCATGACGTCCGGCGCGACCCCCGCCGCCTCGTAGGCGAAGAAGTGCCCGGTCCGGCCGATGCCGCACTGCACCTCGTCGAACACCAGCAGCAGGCCGAACTCGTCGCAGACCGCGCGCAGGGCCCTGAGATAGTCCGGCGAGGCGACCCGGATGCCGCCCTCGCCCTGGACCGGTTCGATCAGCACGGCGGCGGTCTCGGGCGTGATCGCCGAGCGCAGCTCGTTCATGTTGTCGAAGGCGACCTGATCGAAGCCGTCGACCGCCGGCGCGAAGCCCGCCATGTGCTTCGGATTGGCCGCCGCCGAGAGGGTAGCCAGGGTGCGCCCGTGGAAGGCGCCGGTCAGGGTAACGATGCGGTAGCGCTCGGGCGCCCCTTGTTCGTCGTGGTAGCGGCGCACCGCCTTGAAGCTGCACTCCAAAGCCTCGGCACCGGAGTTGCAGAAGAACACCCGCTCGGCGAAGCTCGCCGCGCAGAGGCGCTCGGCGAGGCGCTCGCCCTCGGGAATACGGTAGAGGTTGGAGCAGTGCCACAGCTTCTCGGCCTGGCCGTTCAAGGCGGCGATCAGGTGGGGATGGGCATGGCCGAGCGCGTTGACCGCAATGCCCGCCGCAAAGTCGAGATAGCGTCGCCCGTCGGCATCGAACAAATAGGGGCCCTGGCCGCGCTCGAAGGCGAGCTCGGCGCGCGCGTAGGTGGGCATCAAGGCATCGCTCATGGCCGTCGGGTCCTCGGTTAGGGTGGCGCCCTCGCGGGAAAAGGCGCCAATAGACGCCCTCGCCCCCGCCCTGTCAACCGGGGCCGGACCGGTCTCCTGCCGGCAATCCTGACCGGGGCGTTTGCCTTGTTCGGCCAACGGGATAAGCTTGGTCGCGCAGGCGACCGCCCCCGCCCGTTATGCGCGACGCCAAGTAAGCGAAGGACTATAGATGCGTGCGTTTCTCGTGGCTTCGATGGTTCTGCTCGCCGCCGGCTCTCTAGCCGACACAGCGGCCGCTGCCGGCGAGGACGACTATCGCTGCCAGGTCGAAGGCTTCTACCGCTTCGCCAACGCCGAGTTCGTCCGCGACGACGCCTCGGAGCTGATCGGCGAGCGCTTCTCGGTCGATCGGGCCAGCGGCGTCATCTCCGGTTTCGAGCTCAGCAACCTGGAGGCCCAGGAGCGCATGGTGATCGACCGGGGATCCGAGAAGCAGGCCTTCAAGGTGCTCTCGGTCTTCGAGGTCTACGGCCCCTATCAGGGGGTCAAGTACCTGCACATCGAGGAGTTCCGCCAAGCGGCGCGCAAGGCCTTCTTCGCCGTCAGCGGCTCGTGGCTGCTGACCGGGCACTGCACCGGCGGCGGCCAGCCCGCGCCGGAGGAGACCGGTCAGTAGAGGCGGGTGAGCTGGTAGCCGCGGTCTTCCAGGAGCTGGAGAATGCCCTTCTCGCCCGGCAGGTGCAGCGCGCCGACCGCGATGAAGGCGTTGCCTTCGTCCAGGCGCGGCTGCATGCGCTCGGTCATGCGCAGGTTGCGTGCGTCGAGCAGGCGCTCGGTGAAGGTCTCCGTCAGGGCCGGGTCGAAGCCGGTCTGCTGAGCCTGCATCAGCTCGAAGATATGGGCCGGATCCTGGTCCAGATAGGCAGTGCGCATCTCCTCGAAGAGCCGCTCCACGTCGCCGCTTTGGGCAAGGGTGGCATCCAGCATGGCGACCTGGTCGGCCTCGGCCATCTCGTTGAAGAGGGCGATCTGCTCGCCGATCTCCTCCAGGCCGTGAACCGCAAGGCCGCGTTCGGTCGCCCGGGCCTGAAGCTGGTGGTCCAGCGCCTTTTCGCCGGCCGCCTGGCGCTTCACCTCTGACGGCGGCAGGCTCAAGATTGTCATGACGGCCCAGGGCTTGAAGAGGCGGAGATGGTCCTGGCCGAAGCCGTAGCGCTGCCCGGCCTCAACGGTGCGCTCGAAGAGTTCCGGGCCCACGACCTGCTCCAGCGAGCGGCCGTCCGTCAGCATCATGGCGAAGGACAGGCTCATCTGCGCCTCGGGCGTCATGATCACCTCGATGCTGAGGCTGCTGGCCTTGTCGAAGGCCTCGACCACCGGCGGCGCCAGGTTCGTCACCGCCTCGTCGGCCGAGTGCATGGTGCCGAAAAGGTAGCTGGGCGCCGGGCCGGCGCCGTCGATCTGCCACAGCAGGCCTTGGCCATAGGGGATCTCCGTGCCGGCCGCCGCCGGTCGGCCGAATGCCGCGAGCACCAGGACGAGGCCCAGGGCAAACCCCGAGAGTCCCCGGAGGACGGGTCGTAACCCTCTGACAATCCAGGGCTCTTTCACTCGCACCGGGGTCATGTCGCGGCTCCTGCTGTGTCTCGTGGTGATATTGGGTGTCGACAAGGTAAGCGCCAAGGGTAAACGGGCCGTTTGCAGGGGCCCGGCCCGATTTCGAGCGCCTCGGCGGCGCCGCGACGGTCAGGGCTTGATCTTGTAACCGCGGTCGATCAGCCGCCAGGCGAGCCAGGCCAGCGCGATGTCGACGACGAGCAGGATGGCGAAGCTCGCCGCCGGCGCCCAGGCCGTGTAGCCGGTCAGGCCGAAGCGCACCCCGTCGATGGCGTGGAAGGCCGGGTTGAAGAGGATCAGGGTCTGGGCCACGCCCGGCAGCCCTTCGAGCGGGAAGAAGGCGCCGGAAAGCACGCCCAAGGGCAGGATCAGGAAGGACTCGGCGGCGCTGTAGTGGTCCCACTTGTCGGCCCAGAGGCCGATCAGGACCCCGGTCAGGCCGAACAGGGCCGCCCCGGCCGCGGCGAAGGGTAGGGCGAGGAGAAGCTGGCTCGGCGGCAGGCCCGCCGGCAGGGCGACGAAGGGCGCCATGGCGAGCAGCACCGCGAGGCCGGTGACCAGCGCGTTCACGGTCGCCGAGAGGCCGTAGCCGGCGGCCACCTCGACGGCGTTCAGGGGCGCGGAGAGAACGTCCTGGATCATGCCCTCGTGCTTGTCGTGGACGAGCGGCGCCGCGCCGTTGAAAAAGCCGCTGTGCATGAGCGCGAACATGGCGATGCCGGGCGCCACGAACTGCACGAAGGTGAGGCCGCCGCCGGCCTCGCCCTGGCCGCCGAGGGCGAGCACGAAGACCGCCAGGAACAGCAGGCTGGAGACGATCGGGCCGCCGATCGACTCGACGCCGTACTTCCAGTAGCGC
>JANQLT010000193.1 GCA_028280455.1 Kiloniellales bacterium | reverse complement strand
CCCCTAGAGCGTTTTCCGATCGGACGGCGCCGGCCCGCTCCCCCTCCCGGCCACCCACGGCAGTATCCTATCGGGTGGCCGGGAGGGGGAGCGGGCCGGCGCCGTCCGATCGGAAAACGCTCTAGAGGTCCAGCCGGTAGACCGTGATGTCACCGCGCAGCGACTGGCTCTCGCCGACCGGCCGCCAGCCGCGCGGCCAGAGCCGGCCGGGCGGCAGCCCGCTCGAGGTGTAGAGCGCCTGATGGCCGAGGCGGCGGGCCTCGGCGACGATGGCCTCGATCAGGGCGCGGCCGATCCCGCGGCCGCGATGCTCGGGCGCGACCAGCAGGGCCGCCAGCCAGGGGCCGTAGCCGAGCTCGCTGCCGAGCGACTCCTGCTTGAGGGCGGCGGTGCCGAGCGGCTTGTCCTCGCCGTCGAGCGCCAGCAGGCAGAGCGGCAGACGGTCGCGGTCGGCGCAGGCGGCCAGGTCGGCCTCGGCATCGCCCTGGCCGCCGGGGCCGAACCAGGGCGCCCAGGCCTCGACGAACCAGCGGACCAGTTGGGGCTTTGCCGCGGGCGCCTCGAGCAGATGGAGGATGCGCTGGGCCACCGACAGCGCCGGCTAGCGCCCGGCGGCCGGCACCCGCGCGGCCGCGGCCCGCTTCCGGCCGAGCGGCTGGTTGTGGAACATGTAGCCGAGGGTGGCGAGCAGGAGCTGGGCGGCGAGGAAGGCGGTGGTGCCGTCGCGGTCGTAGTCCGGCGCCACCTCGACCAGGTCTATGCCGACGATCTCGCCGCGCTTGGTCAGGCCTTGCAGGATCTCCAGCACCTCGTAGTAGAGGAAGCCGCCGTGGCTCGGCGTGCCGGTGCCGGGCGCGATCGAGGGGTCGAAGCCGTCGATGTCGATGGTGCAGTAGTAGCGCACGCCCTCGGGGATGCGCGCCAGCACGCCCTCGGTGCCGAGCTTGCGGACGTGGCGCACCGAGAGGATGTCGGAGCCGGCGCGCCGGGCCGCCTCGTAGTCCTGCTTGTTCGAGGAGGAGACGTAGCGGATGCCGAGCTGGGTCATGCCGGTGACGTGGCCCATCTCGGAGGCCCGGCGCAGCGGGTTGCCGTGGCCGTAGAGCACGCCGTGCCGGCTGTCGACGAAGTCGAGGTGCGCGTCGACATGGATCAGGTGCACCGGCGGCTGGTCGTCGAAGGCCCGGATGCAGGGGATGTGCACCGAGTGGTCGCCGCCGAGCACCAGGGGCACCGCGCCGGCCTGCAGGATCTTGCGCACGCCCAGCTCGATGTTCTCGTGGCACTTGATGGTGTTGGTGTGGATCATGTCGGCGTCGCCGACGTCGACGATCCGCGTCTCGCCGGCCGGCAGGTAGGTGACGTCGTCCTCGAAGTCGTAGACGCCGGCGTGTCCGAAGGAGAACAGCGTCGAGGCCTCGCGGATCGCCCGCGGCCCGAAGCGCGCGCCGGCGCGGTACTGCGTGCCCATGTCGAAGGGCGCGCCGAGCACGGCGACGTCGGCCTCGATACGGTCCCAGTCGAGCTGGACCGGTTGCTTGCCGAAGGTGCAGTGGCCGACGAAGGGCAGGTTCAGCCGACCGGACTCGTAGCCGTGGTCGCTCATGAGCCGTCTCCCGTTGCTCCGGGGCTGGAGGGTAGCACGGTCTCGCCTCAGTCCACGCCCGCCTGCTGATTGAAGAAGGAGGCGGTCTTCGGGTAGGCCGGGGTCTCCAGCTCGTAGGCGGTGGCGCGGATGCGGCCGGGCTCGCGGCCGCGGACGATCATGCCGTCGTGGCGCGAGGGCACGGGGTTGGGCGAGCAGGCGACCGCGTCGGCCGCGGCGTAGACCGTGATCAGCAGCGTGCGCGGCAAGGCCGAACGGTTGGGCGCCGAGCCGTGCGCCAGGCGCGTGTGCATGAAGCAGACGGCGCCGGCCTGGCCGGTGCAGCTCACCGCGCGGGCCTCGAAGTCGCGCTCCAGCGCCGGCTCGACCGCGCCGGTGAAGAGGCCGTCGTGCCAGAGGCTGTGCATGCGGTCCCTTGTGGCTGCCGGGCAGGACCCGCAGCGGCCCGTTCTCCTCGGTCACCTCGTCGAGCATGAGCAGGGCGGTCACCAGGTCGTCGTTGCTGTGCGGCGTGAAGGCGAAGTCCTGGTGCCACTTCACGGCCGTCGCCGCGCCGGGCAGCTTGGAGTTGATCTTGCAGTGGTGGTAGCGCAGGTCGGGGCCGACCAGCTCGGCCGCCCAGTCGGTCATGGCGCTGTCGGCGACCGCTTCGTAGACGGCCTCGGAGACGTCGATCGGCGCGTTGACCCGGCGCAGGGTCGGGTGTTCGGCGCTGTGGCCGGGCTCCAGGTCGAAGCGCGGCCGGCCGTCGACCGTCTCGCCGTAGGCGGCGGCCTGGCCGCGGCTCTCCTCGACCCAGGCGGCGAAGTCGGCGCGCAGGCGGGCCAGCAGCCCGGCGTCGACCGCATCCTCGACGACGAGCACGCCCTCGTCGCGGAAGCGCGCGCGCTGCTCGCTGCTCAGGCTGGCCATGGCGCTAGCCCTCCTGATCCGGGATGACGGCGATGACGTCGATCTCGACGACCCATTCAGGGCGCGCCAGGGCCGGCACGGTCAGGCCCGTGGAGACCGGGAAGACGCCCTTCAGCCAGCGGCCGACGACCCGGTAGACCGCCTCGCGGTAGCGGATGTCGGTCAGGTAGATGGTCACCTTGACGATGTGCTCGAGCTTGCTGCCGGCCTCCTCCAGCAGCATCGCGACGTTGGCCATGGCCTTCTCGGCCTGCCCGGCCGGGTCGCCGACCGCCAGGCTCTCGCGGGTCTCCAGGTCCTGGGCGACCTGGCCGCGCAGGTAGACCGTGTTGCCGGCGACCACCGCCTGGCAGAGGTCGTTGTCGAGGCTCTGCTCCGGGTAGGTGTCCTTGGTGTTGAACTTGCGTAGGCGTCGATGGGCCATCCTGCTCTCCTTCCATCGCGCCGCGTCGTTTCGGCGCCGCTTGCCAAGCACGCGGTCGGAGAGTCCGGCCAGCATGAGGAGGAAGTCAAGCGGGCCATCCCGCCCGGCGGCCGGTTCGGGGCGGGGTCGTCGCAGGCGGCAATGCCGGAGGCGAGTGCCTGTATCGAAGAAATGCGATTGTAAGCGCCGGCATTCCACTAAGGGCTCTATGGGTTGATCAAAGAACAAGCCTGGAAACCCAGGCCGACGTGTGGACTGCGAGGCGATCTATCTGAGATTAGTCAATAATCCCGATTCTGTTCTACTGTAAGAAGTTTTGACAAAGCTGTAATGCAGGCCTTACAGAAATCCAGTGAGTTCGGCGACAACTCCGACCTTTGGAATAGACAACTCATTGAAAATAAGCCGCTTCCTGCCCTGGGCATGGTTCTTGCTTGCTTCTTGTGAAGACAACTCATAATTGCTGAAAGTTGTAATCTGATCGTCTATTTGGGGATTCCCTAATGCACAAGAGCACGGCAAGAGCTTCGGCGGCGATCCTCGGCCTCTCGGCGGGCGCGCTGCTTGTCGCGACACCGGCCCTGGCGGTGCCCCTGTTGCCGGGCTTGTCGGTGACGGGATCGGTGGACTACCTGGCCGTCACCCCCGCCACCGAAGTTGGCGCCCCGAGCAACAGCGGTACGGCCGAGATCGTCCAGGGCGGCCTGCTATCGACGACCGGGATCTCGGGAGTCACCCAAACGATCGACCCCTTCACGCACGGGGGCCTGCTGACCGATATCGGAGACGGCGTCGGCCTCGTGACGACGTCGACGCTTGGTAGTCCTGCTGCTCCTGCGGCCGTCGGCGACCGGTTCGACTACAACTCCGTTCTCAGTCTAACGGTCATGAACACCTCCGGCGCAGCCATCGATTTCAGAATTATCCTGGACGTGGACGTCTCTGCGGATGCGAACGGGCCGGACACCGCCGTCGATTGGGACCTGCATCTCGAGGATGTCACGCCGGCACCGGACGCCAGTTTGGCTCTCCTCCAGGTGATTTCGGATACGAATCTCCTGACCGCGGGCGACCAAATCGATGAGTTCCTCAACGGCAGTGCGGTCGACACGGAGCCGGACCCGGGCACTTTCGGCGGCCTGGTGAGCCACACCGAGCTCTATACCTTTCCCTTCACGCTGGCCGCCGGCGCGACGCAGGACTTCGAAGTGCAGGCCGATTGGTTCGCCCGCATATTCCCTGGCGGTCCCGGCGATGCGATCGTCACCCAGGACATCTTCCTGAGCATCGAGACGGACCCGCTGCCGCCCGATCCGATGGGCATACCCGCACCGGCGAGCCTGCCGCTTCTGGCGAGCGGGCTTCTGGGTCTCGCCTACCTCACAGGGCGGCGACGCCTGACCGCCCGCGGGACCGAGTCTTGAGTCCAAACCGGTGAGCCTCTTGCGGTCGGACGGACCAAGCAGGCCGCGCCGCCCCTAGTCGCTTCGTAGAGCCGTTCATTGCTTTCCACTGGCTGTTCCAACAGGTCGATGCCGGCTGGCGCCCGACCCTTGTGTCGTCACCGGTGGTTGGACAAGACGCGCAGTCGCGGGACAGGCCACTCTCGCCAGGAAGGCCGTCTCGGCGCCTCCTCGCCAATCCACCTGCAATTATAGATGCATTGGACTGCGGGCGATCGACATACAGGAGCTTCGCAGCCATGGCCGAGCTCGCTCGGCGCTTGTCGTTCAAATATATGACTTAAATGAGATTTTTTTGCGCCTTATGTCATGCTTCTGCATTCTATGCGCAATTCTTAAGGTAGAATTATTGATCGGCAGGTGTGTTGTCCGGAGCCGATCTTGCCTCGTGTCCTTCGAGGCATCGTCGCTCGTTCATGTCTCTTCCTTTTGTCAATTGCTTGCGCCTGCCGATCGCAATCATTGAGGAGGCTTATCGATGAAAAAGCTCATCAGAAAACTGACGCTCACCGGCGCCGCGGTCGCGGTGCTGTCTCTGACCTTCGGGTCTTCACAGCCCGCGTCGGCTCAGGTGGATCCCTACATCGGCCAGCTGATGCTTGTCGGTTTCGGGTTCTGCCCAAGGGGCTGGACCGACGCCGATGGGCAGACCGCGCCCGTCCAACAGAACCCGGCTCTCTTCTCGCTCTATGGAACGATGTACGGCGGCGACGGCCGCACGACCTTCGGTCTCCCCGGCCTCCGGGGTCGCTATCCGATGCATACCGGCACCGGTCCGGGCCTCTCGCCCAGGCCGCAAGGCCAGAAGGCCGGTGTGGAGACGGTGACGCTGACCGCTGGCGAGGCCCCGGTACACAATCATCCTGCCACGACCACGGCGACACTCAACGCGACCACGGGCATCGCCAATGTCGCGGCGCCGGGGACCACGGTCGTCCTCGCCGACGGGCGGACCACCGACCTCTATAGCGCCGATGCCAACGACACGACTCTCAGAAGCGACGCGATCGCGGCCGGAACGTCGGTCGAGAACAACACCGGCGGCGGCCAGGCGCACAACAACATGCCGCCTTTCCTCGTCCTGCGTTGGTGCATTGCCGTCACCGGGACCTTCCCGCCGCGGAACTGACAAGGATCGAGAGGCAAAGGCCGCGGAACAGGCTCGTCGACCAAGCCGGCGCACCGCAGGAATCGGGCGCCGGGCCTGACGCGCGGCACTGAACCCCAGCACTGCAGGAGAGCTAAAATGTCAAAGCTCACCAAGAAGATAGCCATCGCGCCGGGTGCCATCTTGGCGTTGTTCCTGACCTTCGGGACGGCGCCGCCCGCGTCGGCTCAGGTGGATCCCTACATCGGCCAGCTGATGTTCGTCGGCAGCAACTTCTGCCCGGTGGGATGGACGGACGCGAACGGCCAGCTCTTGTCGATCTCGGACAACCAGTCGCTGTTCGCGCTCTACGGCACCACCTACGGCGGGAATGGCCGCACGGATTTCGCCTTGCCCGATCTTCGTGGCCGCTATCCGATGCACAGCGGCAACGGTCCGGGCCTCTCGCCCCGGCCGCAGGGCCAGAAAGCCGGTGCCGAGACCGTGGCGCTCACCGCCAGCGAATCGCCGGTGCACAGCCACCCGGCCACGACGACGGCGACCTTGAGCGCGACCACGGGCATCGCCAATGTCGCGGCGCCCGGGAACACGGTCGTCCTCGCCGACGGGCGGACCACGGACCTCTACAGCAGCGCCGCCAACGACACCGCCCTCAGGAGTGACGCGATCAGCGCCACCACGACGGTCCAGAACAACAGCGGCGGCGGTCAAGGCCACAACAACATGTCGCCGTATCTCGTCTTGCGCTGGTGCGTTGCGCTGACGGGGATCTTTCCCTCGAGGAACTGATCTCAGCGAGGTGACAAGCGCAGAACTTTGAGCAGGCCCGACGAGTCCACCGCCTCGTGCAATGCCGGGCTCGTCGGGCTCGCCGCTTTGCCTCGCCCTAGCCCTCTAGTTGGCGACCTTGACCAGGCGGCCCTCGACGGTGCGGGTCGGCTCGCTGCCGCGCACCCGGGTGAAGCGCAGCACCATGCCCGGCGCGGTCAGGGTGCGCTCGTAGATCTGCATGTTGAAGAGGCCTTCCTCGTCGACGGTCATGATGTAGATCGTCATGGTCGAGCCTTCGAGGCGCGCCCAGGCGAAGTCCTGGCCGGAGAGCGGGTCGGGCAGGCTGCTGGCGACGTAGTAGCGGCCGTTGCTCGAGGGCCGGAAGGTCTTCTCGGCGCTGTTGCGGCGCACGTCGGGATTGTTCGGGTCGCCGCCCTGGCGCAGCACCGTGGTCCACTTGACGTTGAAGCCGGCCCCCTGGCGCCGGATCTCGACGTCGAAGTCCCGCACCGTCTCGCCGAAGTAGAGGCTCTCCGAGGTCTTCGAGATGCCGCTGCCCTGCCACTGGCCGACGAAGGCGTCGATGCCGCGGGTCTGGGCCGCCAGGTCGGCG
>JANQLT010000122.1 GCA_028280455.1 Kiloniellales bacterium | reverse complement strand
TGCGAAGAGGACTCGAAGACTTCAGACGCATCAGATTCGGCACAAAACTCAAAATCCAAAATGTGTGAATCTGATAGCCCCCGTCGGGGGAGAGGGTTGAGGAGGCTTAGCGAAGCCGTAGGCTGAGCTTAGCCGGAGCTGGGTGAGGGGGCGGTTCGTTTGCCTCCATGCAATGCTCTGGCGCGACCGCCCTACTCGTCCGGGATCGCCTCGTCGCTGGGGATGGACTCGTGGATCCGCTGGCGGCGGCGGTAGACCAGCATGGCGTAGGGGATCGAGAGCAGGTAGGCGATGCCGAGCATGCCGAGGGTCAGCCAGGGCTCGCTGATCAGGAAGGCGATGGCCGTCCCGGCGGCCAGCAGCACGAAGACCACGTAGCGCCCGGGCACGCGGATCTGCTTGAAGGCGAAGGTCGGGATCCGGCTGACCATGAGCGCCGAGACGCCGATCATAGCGATCCCGGTGACGATCGGGCTGGCCAGGCCATCGCCCTCGAACTCCAGCCAGAGCACCAGGGGCAGCAGCGCCAGCCCGCCCGCCGCCGGTGCGGGCACCCCGACGAAGTAGTTGCGCGCCCAGGGCGGCTGCCGGTCGGCCGTCTCCAAGGTGGTGTTGAAGCGCGCCAGGCGCAGCGCGCAGCAGACGGCGAACAGCAGGGCCAGGGCCCAGCCGAGGCCCTTGGCCTCATGCAGGCTCCAGAGATAGACGACCATGGCCGGCGCGACACCGAAGCAGACCACGTCGGAGAGCGAGTCCAGCTCGGCGCCGAACTTGCTGGTCGCCTGAAGGGCCCGGGCGATGCGGCCGTCGAGGCCGTCGAGCACGGCGGCGGCCAGGACCGCGATCACCGCCCGCTCCCAGGCGCCGTCCAAGGCGTAGCGCATGGCCGTAATGCCAGCGCAGAGCGCCAGAAGGGTCAGGATGTTGGGGATCAGGCGATTGAAGGACTGGCCGCCCGGCGTGCGCTTGCGGACCCGGCGCATCAGATCGACTCCCCGTGGCGCGGCTCCTCCTCGGACAGCAGGTCGGCGATCACCGTCTCGCCGGCGATCGCCCGCTGGCCGACCACGACCAGGGGCGCCAGGCCCGCCGGCAGGTAGAGATCGACCCGGCTGCCGAAGCGGATCAGGCCGAAGCGCTGGCCGGCGCGGACCTGGTCTTCGAGGTTGAGGTTGCAGACGATGCGCCGGGCGATCAGGCCGGCGATCTGCACCAGGCCGAAGCTGACGCCGGCCGGCGTGTCGAGCCGGATCGACTGCCGCTCGTTGTCCTCGGAGGCCTTGTCGAGGGCCGCGTTGACGAAGGTGCCCGCTTCGTAGTGGAGCACCGAGACCCAGCCGTCGACCGGGATGCGATTGACGTGCACGTCGAAGATGTTGAGGAACACGCTGACCCGGGTCAGCGGCTCCTCGCCGAGGCCCAGCTCCGGCGGCGCCAGGGCCGGCCCGATGAAGGAGATGCGGCCGTCGGCGGGGCTGACGACCAGGCCGTTGCGGCTCGGCACGACCCGCGGCGGGTCGCGGAAGAAGTAGACGCACCAGGCGGTCGCGACCAGGCCGATCCAGAACAGCGGCGACCAGAGGAAGCCGAGGATCACCGAGGCGGCGAAGAAACCCGCCACGAAGGGCCATCCGGCCCGGTGAATCGGAATGAAGACCTGATGCAGCACGCGGCGTCGATCTCCGCTGTCGGGGCGCAGGGCGCCGCAGCATAGAGCAGCCGGAGGCCCTGAACACCCATTTTACCGACGGTTAACAGGCCGTGTGTTAACGCCTCTGGAGGACTGAGGAGGCGCGAGCGAGATGAGCGAACAGCCGGACAAGGGGCCCGAGGCGGCGGCCCAGGGCGACGGGCAGTGGCCCCATGTCGTCGATCTCCTGGCGGAGAACGAGCAGCCGATCGAGGTCGACCAGTTCGAGCTCTGCGACCAGGGCCGGCTGGCCCGCCGCCGCTTCGACATGCCGCTGGAGTTCAGCTTCGTCTACGACGGCGGCCGCTTCGATTGCCGGGTCGATCTCTCGCAGGACGAGGCCGTCGAGGTCTCCGCCAAGCTCGCCCGGCTGCCCTACACGGCGGAATCGCCGCGCTGCCGCGAGAAGGCCCTGCGCTTGCTCTCGGCCAGCGACCTGCTGCCCAGCGGCCGCCTGTCGATTTCCGAAGGCGGCTGGATCCGCTTCGAGGGCCGCAAGGCGCCGCCGCGGCCCTGCACGCCGGCCTGCGTCATGGCCAGCGTGGTGGCGCTGGTGCTCGAGCTGAGGCCGATGGCCAGATTGCTGCGCCAGACTCTCGACCGGGTCTGGCTCGCCGAAGCGGTCAGTTGAGCTCCGGCAACAGGAAGATCTGACCCGGATAGATCAGGTCCGGGTCGCGGATCTGGCCGTTGTTGCTGTCGAAAATCAGCGTGTAGCGAAGGCCTTCGCCGTAGGTCTCCCGGGCGATGAACCAGAGGCTGTTGCCCGGCTGGACGACTACGAAACGCTCGCCCGGCAGGTCGAGCAGCGCCTGGGCCCGCGAGAAGGGCGATTCGACGCGGGCCACGACCTTGCCGCCGGCATCGAGCTGGTCGAGCCGGAGCCGGTGCAGCCCGACGGTGACCGCCACGTCCGGCTGCAGCACCCAGTTGCCGTTCTCGTCGGCCTCGACCTGGCCGATCGCCCGATCGTCGAGGTAGACCACGACCCGGGACCCGGGCGGCGCCTTGCCGCTGACGATGACCTGGCCCGCGGCATCGTAGTCGATGGCGTTGAGCACCAGCTCGCGGTCGGCGATGCCTTCCGTTTCCGGCCGCTGGAGCACGACGCTCGGCCCCTCGCCCTTGCGCGGCGCGAGCACCGCCAGCGCCTCGCCGGCCGGCTCCTGCACGGCGGCCGTCCGGGTCTCGGTCTGGCTCTGGGTCTCGGCCTGGGCCATGGCCTGCGTGCCCGTCTGGGCCTCGGCCTGGGCCTCGGTTCCTGGTGCCGTCTCGCTCTGCGCCTCGGCCACGGCGGTCGGCTGGTCGGGCGTCAGGACCGGCCGCTCCGGCACGGCGACGATCACGACGTTCTCCGATTCCAGGCTCTCGCCGCCCGGGGTCTCGGCGCGCAGGCCGAGCTGGTGGCTGCCGCCCTCCAGGGGCCGGTCGAGGATGATCACCCAGTCGCCGCCGCTGTCGGCCTCGACCGAGGCGATGTCCTCGCCGTCGTCCGTCAGGACCACTCGGCTGCCCGGCTCGGCGCGGCCGGCGATCACCGCCTCGCCGGTCGGCTCGACCCGTACCACGTCGAAGCTCGGCGTCCGCGCCGGCGGCGGGTCTGTCGCGTCGGGCTCGTCCGGCAGGGCCGCGACCTGGGGCGCCTCCGCCGCGCGGGGCACGACCGCGACGCTGGCCGCATCCGGATCGACCGAGGCCGCGCCTTGCTCGGCGGCCTCGGCCATGGCATCGGCGGAGGGATCCTCCGCCGAGCCTTGCTCGAGGGCCGGGACCGGCTCCGGGCTCTCGGCGACCTCTATGGCCGCCTGGCTCTCGCCGGCTTCAGCCCCGGCCGCTTCGCTCTCGGAGACCGTCGGCACGTCGGCCAGGCTGATGGTGGCGGCCACCTCGCCGCCCGACCCGGCCTCAGCCGCCTCGCCGGCGGGCGCCGGGGCCGCGTCGCCGCTCTCGGCCGTCTCGGCCTGGGCGGCCTCCTCTTGTGCGGTCTCGGCCGGCACCGAGGCCGCGGCCTCGCCGGCAGGCGCCGGGGCGGTCTCCTCGCTGGCACCCGCCCGGTCCGCCGTCTCGGCCTCCGAAGCGGGCGTCGAGCCGGCCGCCTCGGCCTCGGCGGCGTCTGCCACGTCCGCCGATTGCGGCTCGGCCAGGCCGAGGGAATCGCCGTCCCGGGTCGCCGCAGCCTCCGCCGTCTCGGCCGGCTGGGCCTGCTCGGCAGGGGGCGCCGACGCCTCCTCCTCGTCGCGATCCAGTAGGATCACGGGCGCGAAGACGGCGATCAGGACGCCGGCCAGAACCGCGGCGATGACGATCTGCTTGTTCAAAACGACGCCTAGCCCTGATGTTCTTGATCTATCAGGGTAGTACGCCCCCGGCAGCGGCGCAATGAGTGCTCTGGCGGGGGCCTTTCGGCCCGCCGGGCCGCCCACGGGAGGTGTGCCCCCGGCGCGGCTGTGCTAAGGACCCGGCTCGCCCCCCGCCCTGTTGCCGGCGGCGGCCCCTCGGCAGCGGCCGCCGCACGCAAGGAACCCGCGCCATGACCAGCCTGACGTCGCTTTGTGTGTTCTGCGGCTCCCGCGCTCACGAGGCACACCAGGAGTCGGCGCGCCGGCTGGGCCGGCTGGCGGCCGAGCGCGGCGTCGAGATCGTCTTCGGCGGCGGCCGGGTCGGCCTGATGGGCGCGGTCGCCGAGGCGGCCATGGCGGCCGGCGGCCGTGTCTTCGGCGTGATCCCCGAGTTCCTGAAGCGCCGCGAGGTGGAGTTCGGCGAGATCACCGAGCTGGTCGTGGTCGACTCCATGCACAGCCGCAAGCGCATCATGTTCGATCGCGCCGATGCCTTCTGCGTCCTGCCGGGCGGCCTGGGCACGCTCGACGAGACCATCGAGATCGTCACTTGGCGCCAGCTCGGCCTGCACGACAAGCCGGTCTTCCTGATCAACATCGACGGCTTCTGGGATCCCTTCGTCGCGCTGATCCGCCACCAGGCGGATGCCGGCTACCTGCACGCCGAGCACTTGGCGCAGATCACGGTGCTGGACAACGTCGACGAGGTCTTCGCCGCTGCCGACGCAGCGGCGGCGAGCGGGCCCGGCAGCGACCTCAGCGAACGCGCCTGAGGGCTTCCCCCAGTCACCGCCCCAGTCGCTTGCGCCTCGGGCGCCGCTTGCTATTGTCGCGCTCCCGCCCCGCCGAGCAGTCCAGCTACGGAACAGACCGATGGCGAAAATCCAGGTCAAAACCCCGATCGTCGAGATCGACGGCGATGAGATGACCCGCATCATCTGGGCGATGATCAAGGAGCAGCTCCTGCTGCCCTACCTCGACGTCGACTTGAAGTACCACGACCTCTCCATCGAGAACCGCGACGCGACGGACGACCGGATCACCGTCGATGCCGCCGAGGCGATCAAGCACTACGGCGTCGGCGTCAAGTGCGCGACCATCACGCCCGACGAGGCGCGGGTCGAGGAGTTCGGCCTCAAGAAGATGTGGCGCTCGCCAAACGGCACGATCCGCAACATCCTCGGCGGCACGGTCTTCCGCCAGCCGATCATCATCAAGAACGTGCCGCGCCTGGTGCCCGGCTGGAGCGAGCCCATCGTCATCGGCCGTCACGCCTTCGGCGACCAGTACCGGGCCACCGACTTCAAGGTGCCGGGCCCCGGCAAGCTGACCATGACCTTCGTGCCGGCCGACGGCGGCGACGCGATCACGCGGGAGATCTTCGACTTCCCGGAGGCCGGCGTAGCGCTCGGCATGTACAACCTGGACGAGTCGATCCGCGGCTTCGCGCGGGCCTGCTTCAACTACGGCCTGTCGCTCGGCTGGCCGGTCTACCTCTCGACCAAGAACACGATCCTCAAGGCCTACGACGGCCGCTTCAAGGACCTCTTCCAGGAGGTCTTCGAGGCCGAGTTCGCCGACGCCTTCAAGGACAAGAGCATCTTCTACGAGCATCGCCTGATCGACGACATGGTGGCCGCGGTGCTCAAGTGGTCGGGCGGCTTCGTCTGGGCCTGCAAGAACTACGACGGCGACGTGCAGTCCGACACGGTGGCCCAGGGCTTCGGCTCGCTCGGCCTGATGACCTCGGTGCTGATGACGCCGGACGGCAAGACCATCGAGGCCGAGGCGGCCCACGGCACGGTCACCCGCCACTACCGCATGCACCAGCAGGGCCAGCAGACCTCGACCAACCCGATCGCCTCGATCTACGCCTGGACCCGGGCGCTGGCCTATCGCGGCCGCATGGACGGCACGCCCGAGGTCACCGACTTCGCCGAGAAGCTGGAGCGCGCCTGCGTCACGGCCGTCGAGAACGGCGCCATGACCAAGGACCTGGCGCTGCTGATCGGCCCTGAGCAGCCCTGGAAGACGACCAGCGAATTCATGGTGTCGGTCGAGGCGGAGCTGAAAGCCGCCTTGAGCTAGTCGCCCTGCCGCCCCGCCGCGGCCCCGTCGGACAACTGGAGTGAACATGAAGCTGCTTCGTAGTCTCACCCTGATCATAGGAGTCGTCATGGCCCTGCAGAACGCGGAGGCCCAGGCGGCTTCCGATCCGGAGAACACGCTTGTCCTCGAGCTCGAGCACGGCACCGTGCTGATCGAGCTGCGGCCCGATCTCGCGCCCAAGCATGTCGCGCGGATCAAGGAGCTGGCCCGCGAGGGCTTCTACGACGGCCTGACCTTTCATCGGGTGATCGACGGCTTCATGGCGCAGACCGGCGACCCCGACGGCGACGGCACCGGCGGCTCCGGTCAGAAGCTGCCGGCCGAGTTCTCGCGCGAGCCCTTCGTGCGCGGCACCGTCGGCATGGCCCGGGCCCAGAACCCGGACAGCGGCGACAGCCAGTTCTTCATCACCTTCGACGACGCCTCCTTCCTCAACGGCCAATACACCGTCTGGGGTCAGGTGATCCAAGGCATGGAGGCCGTCGACCAGATCAAGAAGGCGCCGCGCAGCCGGCAGAGCGGCCGGGTCGACGATCCGGACAAGATGATCTCGCTGAAGGTCCTCAAGGACCTGCAGTAGGCGGCGCATTCGACATCGAAACGAACCGCCCCCTCACCCAGCTCCGGCTAAGCTCAGCCTTCGGCTTCGCTAAGCCTCCACGCCCTCTCCCCCGACGGGGGAGGGGGATGCGCAGGCTTGGCGAGGCGCAGCCGAGCCTAGCCGGAGCCGGGTGAGGGGGCGGTTCGTTTGCCTTCGGCAGCGGGCCGTCGCGGTCAGCTGCCGGCCGGCCAGTCGACCGGCGGCTCCGAGTAGGCGCTGTCGTCCTCAATGATCAGCGAGATCAGCATGTCGACCTCCAGGCCGTCGCCGGCCAGGGGCAGCATGAGGCGCCGGTAGCTGCCGAAGTCGCGGCCGATGAAGGGCACCGGCACCTGCCAGAAGTGCGGCCGGCCGGTCTCGACGATGTCGCAGAGCACCTTGCCGATGCGCCGATAGTCGCGCGGCAGCACGACGTCCTCGATCAGCCGGCCGGTGTAGTCGCGGCCGATCATCTCGGCGATCTTGGTGCCCCAGAGACGGTAGCGAAAGCGGAGCCGCTCCTGGCTGCGCGAGACGTCGATCAGGTTGATCCGGCCGAGCAGGTGCGGGAAGTCGATGGGGTCGATGTCGCCCCGGCCGGGCAGCGCGCGCCCCTCGAGCCTCTCGAGCCAATAGTCGAACAGCCAGCGGAAGCGCGGGTCGTCGTGGCTCTCGGGGACCGGATACTCAATAGGGTCCGAAGCGGCCGTGAGCGGCTGTGCACGCATCGGTCTGCCCTCCCGTCGATGCCCGGCGCGCTCCGATCACCAATGCCTGAACAGCATAGCTATATCGGCGTTGCTAGGCCCCCACGCTTGTCTGGCAGTTTGCTTGGAGTCCGGTCAATCAAAAAAGCACGGAATCAGCCGATCTCGCCTGCGCGATGACACGCCACGAGCCGCCCCTCGTGCGGCCCGAGGGCCGGCAGGTCGCTCCCGCAGCGCTCCACGGCATGGGGGCAGCGGGTGTGGAAGGCACAACCGGCCGGCGGGGCGAGCGGCGACGGGATCTCGCCCTTGAGGGCGATGCGCTCGTGCCGGTGCTGCGGGTCGACGGCCGGCGTGCTCGCCAGGAGCGCGCGGGTATAGGGGTGCGAGGGCTTCTGGAAGATCGCCTCGGCCGGCCCCTGCTCGACCACCCGGCCCAGGTACATGACCATGATGTCGTCGGCGATGTGCCGCACGACGCTGAGGTCGTGGGAGATGAAGAGGTAGGCCAGGTCGTACTCTTCCTGCAGGTCCATCAGCAGGTTCAGCACCTGGGCCTGGATCGAGACGTCGAGCGCCGAGACCGGCTCGTCGGCGACCAGGATGCGCGGCTGCAGCATCAGCGCGCGGGCCACGGCGATGCGCTGCCGCTGGCCGCCCGAGAACATGTGCGGATAGCGGTCGATCTGGTCCGGCCTGAGGCCGACCCTGTCCATCATCTCCCGGGCCCGCGCGCGCCGCGCCGGGCGGTCCAGGTCGCTGTTGATGACCAGGGGCTCCTCGAGGATCGTGCCGATCTTCTTGCGCGGGTTGAGCGAGCCGTAGGGGTCCTGGAAGACGATCTGGACCTCCTGGCGCAGGCGCTTGCGGGTGGCCTCGTCGGACTCCGTGACGTCCTCGCCGTCGATCAGGAGCTGGCCGGCGGTCGGCGCCTCGATCTGGGTGACCAGGCGGGCCAGCGTCGACTTGCCGCAGCCGGACTCGCCGACGACGGCCAAGGTCCGCCCGCGCCGGAGGCTGAAGCTGGCGCCGCCCAGCGCCTTGACGGTGACCCCCTCGCCGAAGAAGCCGCGCTTGACCTCGTAGTGGCGCTGCAGGTCGCGCGCCTCGAGCACCGCCGCCTCGCTCGCCACGCTTACCTCACCCACCTGGCTCATGGCGCCGCCGCCTCGATCGGGAAGAAGCAGCGCACCCTATCGCCGCCCGCGTCCCGTTCCAGCCGCGGCTCCTCGCTGCGGCAGCGGTCCCGGACCTGCCGGCAGCGCGGGTTGAAGAGGCAGCCCGAGGGGCGGTCGGCGGCGCCCGGCACGATGCCGGGAATGGTCGGCAGGCGCGGCTTGCCCAGGCTGCGCTCCGGCAGGGCGTCGAGCAGCGCCGCGGTGTAGGGATGGCGCGGCCGATGGAACAGCCGCTCGACATTGCTGGTCTCGACCTGCTGGCCGGCATACATGACCGTGACCCGCTGCGCCGTCTCGGCGACCACGCCCATGTCGTGGGTGATCAGCACCAGCGCCATGTCGCGCTCGCGCTGCAGGCGGATCAGCAGATCGAGGATCTGCGCCTGGATGGTCACGTCGAGCGCGGTGGTCGGCTCGTCGGCGATCAGCAGGCGCGGGTTGCAGGCGATCGCCATGGCGATCATGACCCGCTGGTTCATGCCGCCGGAAAGCTGGTGCGGGAAGGCGCTGAGCCGGGTCTCCGGCGCCGGGATGCCGACCAGCCGCAGCAGCTCGACCGCCCGCTCGCGGCGCTGCGCGCGGCTGCCGCCCAGGTGCACCCGGATCGCCTCGGTGATCTGAAAGCCCACGGTGAAGCAGGGATTGAGGCTGGTCATGGGCTCCTGGAAGATCATCGCCATGTCCTTGCCGGTCAGCTTGCGGCGCTGCTCGGCGGTCAGGCCGATCAGGTCCTGGCCGTCGAAGGCCATGCGGTCGGCGGTGACCTGGGCGGTCCAGGGCAGCAGGCCCATGACCGCCAGCATGGTGACGCTCTTGCCCGAGCCGGACTCGCCGACCACGCCGCGGATCTCGCCTTCGTCGAGCACCATGTCGATGCCGTCGACCGCCCGGAACGGGCCAGCCGCGGTCGGAAAGGCGACGGTGAGGTTGCGGATCTCGAGCAGCGCCATAGCGCTAGCTCCGCTTCAGCTTGGGATCGAGGGCGTCGCGCAGGCCGTCGCCCATGACGTTGAAGGCCAGGACCGCGATCAGGATCGCCAGGCCCGGAAAGGTCACCGCCCACCAGGCCCGCAGGATCAGGTCGCGGGCATCGGCCAGCAGGGTGCCCCACTCCGGCGTCGGCGGCTGCGCGCCCATGCCGAGGAAGCCTAGGGCGGCGGCGTCGAGGATCGCGTTGGAGAAGGACAGCGTCGCCTGGACGATGAGCGGCGCCATGCAGTTCGGCAGCACGGTGATGAACATCAGGCGCAGCTTGCCGGCGCCGGCCACCCGGCTGGCGGTGACGTAGTCCTTGCTGCGCTCGGCGATCACCGCGGCGCGGGTCAGGCGCACGAAATGCGGCTGGTAGACGATGACGATGGCGATCATGGCGTTGATCAGGCTGGGCCCGAGGATCGCCACCAGCACCAGCGCCAGCAGCAGGCTCGGGAAGGCCAGGATGATGTCCATGACCCGCATGATCAGGGTCTCGACCAGGCCGCGGAAGAAGCCGGCGACGAGGCCGAGCACGATGCCGGCGGTCAGCGCCAGCGAGACCACGAAGCAGCCGATGAACAGCGAGTAGCGCGCGCCGTGGATGATCCGCGACAGCACGTCGCGGCCGACCGGATCGGTGCCCAGCGGGAAGGTCCAGGAGCCGCCCTCCTGCCAGGCCGGCGGCTGCAAGAGGTGGTCGCGGTATTGCTCCTGGGGCTCGTGGGGCGCGATCAGGTCGGCGGAGACCGCGACCAGGACCAAGCCGACCACCACGAAGAGGCCGACCACCGCGCCGCGGTTTTCCGAGAAGTAGTACCAGAACTCGCCGAGGACCTGCAGAAGCGGGCTGCGCTCCCCCTGTCGGGCCTTGGCGTCGTTTTCGCTCACCGCTGCCATGGCGCTAGCTCGTATGCCGGATGCGCGGGTTGATCAGCCCGTAGAGCAGATCGACCAGCAGGTTGACGATCATGATGATCGCCGCGATCAGCAGCAGGCCGCCCTGCACCGAGGGATAGTCGCGGCGGAAGATGGAATCGACCATCCACTTGCCGATGCCCGGCCAGGAGAAGATGGTCTCGGTCAGGATCGCGCCGGCGAGCAGCACGCCGACCTGCAGGCCGATCACCGTGACCACCGGTATCAGCGCGTTGCGCAGGGCATGCAGGCCGACCACGCGCCAGGGCGGCAGGCCCTTGGCACGCGCCGTGCGCACGTAGTCCTCGCTCAGCACCTCGAGCATGGCGGAGCGGGTCTGGCGGGCGATCACCGCCATGGGAATCGTTGCCAGCACGATGGTCGGCAGCACCAGGTGATGCAGCGCCGACAGGAAGGCGCCCTCCTGGCCCGACAGCAGGCTGTCGATCAGCATGAAGCCGGTGGTCGCCTCGAAGAAGTAGAGCAGGTTGATGCGGCCCGAGACCGGGGTCCAGCCGAGGATGCCGGAGAAGAAGATGATCAGCAGCAGGCCCCACCAGAAGATCGGCATGGAGTAGCCGGTCAGCGAGACGGTCATCACGCCGTGGTCGAAGATCGAGCCGCGCTTGACCCCGGCGACGATGCCGGCCGGCAGGCCGAGGGCCACCGCCAGGATGATAGCGCAGAGCGACAGCTCGACAGTCGCCGGGAAGAGCGTGAAGAACTCCGAGAGGACCGGCTGCTTGGTGACCACCGACTTGCCGAGGTCGCCCTGCAGCACGCCGCCGAGGAAGTTCAGGTACTGCTCCCAGAGCGGCCGGTCGAGACCGAGCTGCTGAAGGAACTGGGCGTGGCGCTCCGGCGAGATGCCGCGCTCGCCGACCAGGATCTCGATCGGATCGCCGGGGATCAGCCGGATGAAGGCGAAGGCGATCACCGTGACCCCGATGAAAGTCGGGACCAGCAGGCTGAGCCGGGCGATCAGAAAGCGCAGCATGGGCCGTCACGCCGACGGCAAGGCGAAAGAGCCGGCGGGGAAGAGGATCTCCGTCCCCTTCCCCGCCGCTTCGTTCAGCCTTGCCGAGCGATCGCTACTGCAGGTCGACGCCGTAGAAGACGTGACCGCCGAAGGGATCGATCTTGAAGTCGACGACCTCCTTGCGCACCGGCTTGAAGACGACCGAATGGGCGATGGTCACCCACGGGGCCTCTTCCTTGAAGATGAGCTGCGCCTGCTGGTAGAGCTTGGTGCGCTCGGCCGGATCGCTGATCTGCTTGGCTTCGCGCAGCAGGTCGTCGAAGGGCTTGTAGCACCAGCGCGCCCGGTTGGAGCCGTCGGCCGCGTCACAGCTCAGCAGAACGTAGAGGAAGTTGTCCGGGTCGCCGTTGTCGCCGGTCCAGCCGAGCAGCAAGGTCTGGTGCTCGCCTTCCTTGGAGCGCTTGAGGTACTCGCCCCACTCGAAGGTGACGATCTCGGCATCGACGCCGACCTTGGCCCAGTCGGCCTGGATCAGCTCGGCCATGCGCCGGGCGTTGGGGTTGTAGGGTCGCTGCACGGGCATCGCCCAGATGTCGGTCTTGAGGTTCGTCACCCCCGCCTCCGCGAGCATGGCCTTGGCCTTCTCGGGATCATAGGGATAGTCCTGGGTCGCCTCGTTGTAGGACCAGATGGTCGGCGGGATCGGGTTCTTGGCCACCTTGCCGGCGCCCTGGAAGACCACGTCGATGATCGCCTGCTTGTTGATGGCGTAGTTCAGCGCCTGGCGGACCTTCTTGTCGGTGAAGGGCTCCTTGTTGGTGTTGAAGGCCAGGTAGCCGACGTTGAGGCCTTCCTGCTCCAGCAGGTTGATCTCGGGGTCCTTGGACATGGCCTCGAGGTCGGCCGGGTTCGGATAGGGCATGACGTGGCACTCGCCGGCGCGCAGCTTCTGATAGCGCACGGAGGGATCCGGCGTGATGGCGAAGATCAGGTTCTCGATCTTGGCCTTGCCGGCCCAGTAGTCCGGATGGGCCTTGTAGCGGATCACCGCGTCCTTCTGATAGGCGACGAGCTGGAAGGGGCCGGTGCCGACCGGGTTGAGGTCGAGCTTCTCCGGCGTGCCGGCGTCCTGCATGGCCTGGGCGTACTCGGCCGAATGGATCGAGGCGAAGTCCATGCCCATGTTGGCGATGAAGGGCGCCTCGGGCTTGGCCAGGTTGAAGCGCACCGTGTGGTCGTCGAGCTTCTCGATCGACTCCAGCAGGTCCGGCATGCCCATCCCGGTGAAGTACTCGTAAGTGCCGCCCGAGGTGGTGTGGAACGGATGGTCGGCCTTGAGCTGGCGGTTGAAGCTGAAGATCACGTCGTCGGCGTTGAAGTCCCGGCTCGGCGTGAAGCCGTCGGTGCTGTGGAACTTGACGCCCTTGCGCAGCTTGAAGGTGTAGGCCAGGCCATCGTTCGAGACGTCCCAGGACTCGGCCAGGGCCGCAACGATGTTGGTCGTGCCGCGCTCGAACTCGACGAGGCGATTGAAGATCTGGCGCGAGCCGGCGTCGAAGGTCGTGCCCGCGGTGTAGAGCGCCGGATTGAAGCCCTCGGGACTGCCCTCTGAGCAATAGACGAGAGTCTTGGCCTCGGCTGTCGCCGTCCAGACGCAAGCCGCCGCGACGGCGATCGAGGCCATCCAAAGCTGCCTTTTCAACGGATCTCTCCCTTGTCCATAAGTGTTTGTTTTCGTTGGACGCACAGCAAGTGACCGGACTGCGCGCGGGGGCTCTTCGCCCGCGGCAAGCTAGGCATGCCTAACCGATAGTGTCAATTCAGGACTCTGTAACAGGCGCAGCGATAGGGCGCGATCGGCGCCGCTTTACTCGGCTTGAGCATTCAACTGGTTGTCTCCTCGATCCTGCCCTGGAGACCTGTGCGAATGCACAGTGCTCGGACTGATTGATCGCTTCTAAGCAGAATGATCTGACGGATTGGTGGATCGGTCTTCGCGGCCAATGAGGCTTTACCGCGCTCCTTCCCTGCACCAATCGCGCCGAACGCGAGGCTGCGGCGGCAACGCCAGACCGCTCGACAGATCGCCGCCGCGATTTGCGTGTCCCCCGCTGCTTTGAGAGGACGGCAGCGTACCAGGACAGCGAGTTCTGACAGGCGTCGGCACCTTTCTGATCCGGGCCGTATTCATGTGATCGACGACAGCGACAACCAGATCAGGCAGCTCAGGATCCCCATCGGAACTTACTGGCAACGGAGCGGGCCTGTTTCACAACCTTCTCAGCTTTCGGCTGACGGATCAGCACCGACGAAGATTCAAAGGCAAATGAGCAGCTACAAACTCCGGCACTTCCGTATATGAGATTCATACAAACTATGCTAGATTAATAATCTCTTTTTACTCGTTTTGAGTGTATTTGTGAATCGATCAACCAAGGAATGCGCACCGCACTCGGCATCTAGTTCTCCTGATCTTAGGACCGTTTCCCAGAGAGCAGCCCAGCACCAGCGCTGAATAGGAACCGGATTTGACATGAATCGTCCCGTACCGCTGTGGTTTTTTCTTCTTTGTATTCTCTCCGGAGCACTCTTTACGGTTGCTTTTAGTTGGGCCGTAAAATCGACAGTCTATGGAAGCAATCGAAGTGGATTGTTGGGGGAAGCCGCCGTTGAGATCTCATCATTTCCCTCTGTCACAAAAGAAGTCGTCATGGAATTGTTGGACTATGTGTCTGGAGACTACAAGGACGAAGCTATCAGAGTGCAACGCGAAGAATTCGTTGTTGACTATTCGGGATTCGAACCTTTTCCGAAGGCAATTCCCATGGAGATTCCCGGCCTTCTGGTGCGAGCCGATCAGACACGAATGGCTCAGGGATGGCGCGTTCTCGTCGGTGCGTTCCAGATCAACGGCAACATCGAAAATGCGGTCTTACTGATCTCTCCCCATCTCGAGATCGCCAGAACGTGGATTCTCGATGAAACTCCTGTTGGCGGTCGCGAACCCCAGCCGAAACACCGCAAGTTCGTGCATGGCGTAGGGGTCCTCCGGGACGGCTCAGTGATATTCACGTTCGATGGCAGCATATCACTGCGGAAGTTCAATGCCTGCGGACTACGTGAATGGACAACCCCTGGCCCATTCCACCACGCGGTAACTCTTGACGATACTGGTGAAACTGTCTGGACACTCAAGAATGAAGACACGACTACATAGGTGAGCATGAACAGAGCATCATCGCTGAGCCAGATGCTCATCAATTGCAGAAACCCGTTCGGCTCTGGAGTACCGAACTCCAATTGGCAAGCTAGGTGGAGTTAATGTTCAACAATGTCGACTGTTGTTAAACCTAGCAAACTTGAAATCACGGTCTCAGTATCGGCCGTCGTCCCTTGTTACAATGAAGAGGATTGTATCAACGAGTTGTATGGCCGGCTATCTCAGGCCTGCAGTGAGGCCACTCAGGGCAGCTATGAGGTTGTTCTCGTCAACGATGGCTCAAAAGATCGGACATGGCCACTGATTGAACAGCTATCGCAGGCCGATCCTCGCATCATTGGTGTCAATCTCTCGCGAAACTATGGTCATCAACTTGCACTGACCGCTGGACTATCAATCGCCAGCGGCGAGCGGATTTTCATCATTGATGCTGATCTGCAAGATCCGCCAGAGTTGCTGGTGCCAATGATGGCTCGAGTAGACTCTGGCGTCGATGTTGTGTTCGGCCAACGCCGCAAGCGAGAAGGTGAAACAGCCTTTAAACGTTTCACTGCGTCGGTGTTCTATCGGTTCCTGGATCACATGACGGAGTTCCCTGTCTCTCGTGACACAGGCGACTTCCGCCTCATGACTCGGCGTGCACTGAATGCGCTACTTGCAATGCCGGAGCAGTATCGTTTCGTGCGCGGTATGGTAAGCTGGATCGGATTTCGCCAGGAGGCCTTCATTTATGACCGAGCCAGTCGCTTTGCAGGCACAACTAACTATCCTCTTGCCAAGATGGTCGGGCTTGCGATCGATGCAATCACCGGGTTCTCGATCAAGCCATTGCGACTTGCTAGCCATATCGGGATCGGCCTCGCCCTTCTCAGCATTCCTCTGATTATCTATGTCTTGATAGGCTGGTTCTCCGGTGGGGCAGTCGAGGGCTGGACTAGCTTGATGGCAATCGTCGTAGTTCTAGGTAGTATCCAACTGTTGGTTCTCGGACTCATCGGCGAGTACCTCGGGCGAACCTATATGGAGTCGAAGGGCCGGCCGCTCTTTATCATTCAAGATATAGTCGGTCGCCTTTATGACCAGCGTCTCACTGGGATGAATCATCTTGGTTTCTTCCAAGCACCTCTGCAGACGGATGTCTCGAGTTTCGACGCGTCGATGGAGCAAGCCACCGAGAGAATGGACTTAGATAGACGCCGTTCCTCGGTGGTGAAGTCAATTGATTGAGAGACCGAGTTTCGCTTTTTCTGGTCTTGCTGCGTTACTGATAGCGAGTCGCTAGGGCAGTTCCGCAGGCCACTTTATTCCAATCCCACAAGCTAGCGATGAAAAGCCTGATAGCGCTTAGTCCATGGATGTAAGAGAATTCGACAGGTTTGCCGATGAGTATGCGGAAATGCATGCTCGCAATATCCGGGTCTCAGGTGAGGACCCTGCCTTCTTTGCCGAGTACAAGGTGAAAGACATGGCAGCGGCGCTGACAGGCCGGCACTTCCCGTCTCGCGTTCTAGATTTCGGTGGGGGTATTGGTGCATCGGTGCCTTATCTCCGGGAGCACTTTCCCAATGTTGAGATAACCTGCCTCGACGTGTCCCGGCGAAGCCTTGCGATCGCCGCAGAACGCTATCCAGGCCAAGCCAAGTTCGAGTTGTTTGATGGTAGCCACATACCATTTGAAGATGGACACTTTGACGCTTCAATCGCTGCTTGCGTATTCCATCATATAGACCATGTGGAACATATCGGTTTGCTCGCAGAGCTTCGTCGAGTTCTCGGCGCCGGAGGGTCAATGTTCGTGTTCGAACACAATCCGATGAACCCGCTTACAGTGCGAGCCGTCAGTACTTGCGAGTTTGACCAAAACGCACATCTAATTCGTGCGGGAGAAATGGTTGAGCGGCTGCGGTCAGCGGGATTCGCGGACGTTGGGGTCTGCTATCGCGTTTTCTTCCCGAGATTTCTCTCCGCATTTCGCCCATTGGAGCGCTGGCTCGCCCGGCTGCCTCTTGGTGCACAGTACTACGTCCATGGCCGTGCGTCAGAATAGGACGCTTCTAGAGCTAACGCGCTTTGCCATCGTAGGCGGTCTCAACACTTTGGTTGGGTTCACGGTCATACTCGGCGCCAAGTTTTTTCTGGACTTCGCTGACGTTGCAGCAAATGCGTTGGGATATGCAGTTGGATTGCTAGTCAGCCTTCTCCTCAACAGTCGATGGACATTTGGATACACGGGCCCTGTCCTAGGTATTGTCGTTCCTTTCTTGCTTGCTTTTGCATTGTCGTACTTGGCCAATGTTGCTGTTTTATTGTCTTTTATCAAGTTGCTGCAGGTCAACAGCTACTTGTCCCAAGCTGCCGGCGTGCTGTCTTACACTGTTTGCTTTTACTTACTGAGCAAATTCGGGGTCTTCCAATCTCACGACCCTGACGTTCGCACAGGGCGTTAGCCGATCAGCTTTTCGTCAAACAGATCCGGTGATTCCTCGAGTTTGCAGGGCCGGGGTCATGCCAGCGGTGTGAATGTCTGACTCGCGGGGGATTCCCAAATCGGGGTCGAGTGTGATTCAAGGCTGGCGAAGGAGATTCGCCATGTCATCAGGTGCTTAGCTTCGAGACGACTACGACTCCGACGAGTTGCGGGTGCTGGCCAAGCGCAGCGACAATCCCCGCCAGATCCGGCGGCTTTTGGCCTTGGCGGCGGTCTATGACGGGATGAGCCGGGCGGATGCGGCCCGGGTTGGCGGCATGGACCGTCAGACGCTGCGCGACTGGGTGCATCGCTTCAACGAGGAGGGCCCGGAGGGCCTGATGGATCGTCCGCATAGCGGTCGTCCACGCTGGCTCAGCGAGGCGCAGATGCGCGAGCTGGCCGAGATCGTCGAGACCAGCCCCGATCCGGAGCTCGACGGAGTCGTGCGCTGGCGTCGGGTCGACCTGCAGCAGGTCATCGAAGAGCGTTTTGGTGTCAGCTACAGCGAGCGCGCGATCTCTGATCTGTTACGGGCGCTGTCGTTCTCCTACATCAGCGGCCGTCCGCAGCACCCGAGACAGGACCCAGAGGTGCTCGAGGGCTTCAAAAAAACTTCCCCAGCACGCTCGCTGCTCACATAGGTCATCTGCCCAAGGACAAGGCGATCGAGATCTGGTTTCAGGACGAGGCCAGGCTCGGCCAGAAGAACGGCCGCACGCGCATTTGGGCCAAGACCGGCACGCGCCCGCGCCTGCCTGCCGACCAGCGCTACCAGAACGCCTACCTGTTCGGCGCCATCTGCCCCATGGGCGGCAAGGGCGTGGCCCTCATGATGCCAAAGGCCAACACCGGCGCCATGCAGATGCATATCGAGGAGATCAGCCGAAACGTCGCTCCCAAGGCGCATGCCGTCGTCCTCATGGACAGAGCAGGCTGGCACAAGACCGACAAGCTGAAGCTCCCCAAGAACCTCACCATCATCTTGCTGCCGTCTCGATCCCCGGAGCTCAACCCGGTCGAGAACATCTGGCAGTACCTCCGCCAGAACTGGCTCTCAAACCGCGTCTTCGAGGACTACGACGCCATCCTTGACGCCGGCTGCAACGCCTGGAACAGGCTCATCCCAGAACCTCAGACCATCAGGTCAATCGGAATGAGAGATTGGGCTCATAGCGGTCAGTAACTGCCGCCGCTGATATGACCTAAGCGCCGGCGGCGCGTGCCAAGGCGCCTTCGATCGCGTTGACCGCGTCGTCGGCCTTGGTGCCGTCGGGACCGCCGGCCTGCGCCATGTCGGGGCGGCCGCCGCCGCCCTTGCCGCCGACGGCCTCGGAGCCCGCGCGCACCAGGTCGACGGCCGAGACGCGCTCGGTCAAGTCGCCGGTGACGCCGACCACCAGCGAGGCCTTGCCCTCGTTGACCGCGACCAGCGCGACCACGCCGGAGCCGACCTGTTTCTTCATGTCGTCGGCCATCGGCTTGAGGTCTTTGGGCGGCACGTCGGCGAGCACCCGCGCGGCGAAGCGCAGGCCGCCGACCTCGCGCGACTCGGGGCCGGCCACTGCGCCGTTGCCGCCGCCCGTGGCCAGGCGGCGGCGCGTCTCGCTCAGCTCGCGCTCGAGCCGCTTGCGCTCCTCGAGCAGACTGCCGATTCGCTCCGGCAGGTCGGCGGGCGCCACCTTCAGGGCGAGCGCCGCCTCGTCGAGCAGGGCCTGCTGCCGGCGCGCGTGGCCCTGCGCCGCCGCGCCGGCCAGCGCCTCGATGCGCCGCACGCCGGCGCCCAGGGCCTGCTCGCCGACGATGGCGAAGAAACCGATGTCGCCGGTGCGCGCGACGTGGGTGCCGCCGCAAAGCTCGGTCGACCAGTAGCCGAAGCCGCCCTGGCTTTCGCCGTGGCTCTCGGCGCTTTGCATCTCGCCGATCGCCTTGGTGCGGTCGTGCCCGCCCATGGAGACGACGCGGACCTCTTCGCCGTACTTCTCGCCGAACAGCGCCAGCGCGCCGGCCTCGACGGCGGCGTCGGGCGTCATCAGGCGGGTCTCGACCGCGGCGTTGGCGCGGATCCGCTCGTTGACCATGGCCTCGACCGCGGCGACGTCCTCGCCGCTCAGCGCCTTGGGGTGGGAGATGTCGAAGCGCAGGCGGTCGGGCGCGACCAGCGAGCCCTTCTGCGCGACGTGGTCGCCGAGCCGCCGGCGCAAGGCTTCGTGCAGGAGGTGGGTCGCCGAATGGTGCGCGCGCAGGCCGCTGCGCCGGCCCGACTCGACGCTGGCCTCGACGGCCTCGCCGACGGCGAGCTTGCCCTTGGCCAGGGTGCCGATGTGGACATGCAGGTCGCCCAGCTTCTTCTGGGTGTCGACCACCTGGATCTCGGCGCCGGAGGCGGTGAACAGCAGGCCGCTGTCGCCGATCTGGCCGCCGGACTCGCCGTAGAAAGGCGTCTGGTTGAGCACCACCGAGACCTCGGAGACCGCCTCGGCGGACTCGACCGCCCGGCCGTCGACCACCAGGGCGACGACCTGGCCCTCGGCGCTTTCGGTCTCGTAGCCCAGGAAGTCGGTGGCGCCGTGCTGCTGGCGCAGCTCGAACCAGAGCGATTCGGTGGCCGCCTCGCCGGAGCCGGCCCAGGCCTTGCGCGCCGCCTCGCGCTGGCGCTCCATGGCCGCCTCGAAGCCGGGCTCGTCGAGGCCGCGGCCCTGGCCGCGCAGGATGTCCTGGGTCAGGTCGAGCGGGAATCCATAGGTGTCGTAGAGCTTGAAGGCGACCTCGCCGGACAGCGACTGCTTGTCGCCGAGCTTGTCGGTCTCCTCTTCCAGCAGCTTCAGGCCGCGGTCCAGGGTCTGGATGAAGCGGCCCTCCTCGAGCTTCAGGGTCTCGGTGACCAGCGCCTCGGCGCGGCGCAGCTCGCCGTAGTGCCCGCCCATCGAGGCGACCAGGGTCGGCACCAGGCGCCAGAGCATGGGCTCCTTGACCCCGAGCTTGTGCACGTGGCGCATGGCGCGGCGCATGATTCGGCGCAGCACGTAGCCGCGGCCGTCGTTCGAGGGCAGCACGCCGTCGGCGATCAGGAAGGCGGTGGCGCGGATGTGGTCGGCGATGACCCGGTGCGAGACCGCATGGCTGCCGTCGGGCGACTGGCCGGAGGCCTCGGCCGAGGCCTCGATCAGGCCGCGCAAGGTGTCGATGGCGTAGCTGTCGTGGGTGCCCTGCAGGACGGCGGTGATCCGCTCCAGGCCCATGCCGGTGTCGATCGAGGGCCGCGGCAGGTCGATCCGCTTGTTGGGCGTGACCTGGTCGTACTGCATGAAGACCAGGTTCCAGATCTCGATGAAGCGGTCGCCGTCCTCCTCGGGGCTGCCCGGCGGGCCTCCCGGCACCGAGGGGCCGTGGTCGTAGAAGATCTCCGAGCAGGGCCCGCAGGGGCCGGTGTCGCCGGCCGACCAGAAGTTGTCCGAGGTCGCGATGCGGATGATCTTCTTCTCGGGCACCCCGGCGACCTTGCGCCAGAGCCCGAAGGCCTCGTCGTCCTCGGCGTAGACCGTGATCACCAGCTTCTCCGCCGGCAGGCCGAGGTCCTTGGTGACCAGGCCCCAGGCCAGCTCGATCGCCCGCTCCTTGAAATAGTCGCCGAAGGAGAAGTTCCCGAGCATCTCGAAGAAGGTGTTGTGCCGGGTGGTGTAGCCGACGTTCTCCAGGTCGTTGTGCTTGCCGCCGGCGCGCACGCATTTCTGCGAGGTGACCGCGCGCTTGTAGTCGCGGATCTCCGCACCGGTGAAGACGTTCTTGAACTGCACCATGCCGGCGTTGGTGAAGAGCAGCGTCGGATCGTTGTGGGGGACGAGCGGCGAGGAGGCCACGATCTCGTGACCGTTGGCCTTGAAGTAGTCCAGAAAGTGGGCGCGGATCTCGTTGGCGCTCTGCATGGCTTTCACTTAGCGTGGAAAAACGGTTCCGGCCCACTCCCCCTCTCGGCCACCCATAGCTTACGATTCCGTGGGTGGTCGGGAGGGGGAGTGGGCTGGTGCCGCGACACAAATGAAGTGGACATGACTTAGCGCGCGGCGCCAGCCACTGC
>JANQLT010000114.1 GCA_028280455.1 Kiloniellales bacterium | reverse complement strand
TCCACCGATTCGCGCCAATCCGAACATGCAAGGGATGCGCAGGCTTGGCGAGGCGTAGCCGAGCCTAGCCGGAGCTGGGTGAGGGGGCGGCTCGTTTCCATGTCGACAGCCGCCGCGACGAGCGGCGATTGCCGGCGCGTTGCCGGACCGGCGGAGCGGTGGCGCTCCACCCGATCCCGATCCGCCCTAGCGAACGGCGTTGACCGTCGGCGTGCAGCTATTGCGCAGCCAGAAGGACGAGCCGAAGCCGGCGTTGCAGCAGTTCAGCGCGGGCCGCGGGACATGCCCCGGCGCCTTGGTCGTCGCGCTGCTGCTGCCGCCCGAGCTGCCGCCACCGCCGCCGACCCAGCCGATGCACTTCTGGATCGCGTCCTCGTCCTCCTTGTCGGGCTTGGGCTTGCCCTTTTGCATCCCGCCGCCCGACGGCTTGCAATGGTCGCCGTCCTGCGGGTTCTGGATCACCTGATGGCCGCCGACGCAGGTGCCGTTGGCCCGCCAGGTCCCTTGCACGGCCGCGCCGCTCCGGATGCCGCAGCAAGGCCGGCCGATCTGCGTGTACTCGTCGCGGTTCGGGCCACAGACGGATTGCCACTGCTGATACTGCGGCGTCATGGGCTCGAAGTTGTCGCCCTGGGCCAGGCACTGGGACGCCGACATCTTACGGGTCTTGCCGGTGTCGAGGTTGCAGCAGTCGGCCGCCTGGGCCTCGCCGGCGAAAACGCCGAGCGCCAGCGCCGCGGCGGCCAGTGTGAGCTTTCGGATCATTGCCATCTTTCCCCCTCCTCGCCGAATCCGGTTTGAAACCGGCTCCAGCCTAGAGGAGGCGACCTGACCCGGAGATGAACGGCCGGATCGCTGTCTTCAGGGATCCGGCGGCCCCTTCAGCTCCACCACGTTGTCTTCGGGGTCCTTGATGTAGAGCGACGGGCCCTTGCCCTCGGCGCCGTAGCGCGTGGCGAGCTCGCTGACCTCGACGTCGTGGCCTTGCAGGTGGCGGCGCAGCGCCTCGATGTCGAAGCGCTCCAGCCGCAGGCAGAGGTGATCCATGTTGCGGCCCTCGGCGCCGGGTGCCGCCCCCCAATGCCGGCCGAGCATGCTGTCGACGGCGACCAGGTCGACCAAGGCGCTGCCGGCGCGGAGCTGGACCAGGCCCAGGTCGTCGACCCGACGCTCGACGGCGCAGCCCAGCACGTCGCGGTAGAAGGCGATCATGCGCTCCAGGTCGGCCGCGCGGATGACCACGTGATCGATGCCGCGCACCTCGATGGCCGTCATCTCGCAAGCTCCCGGCGGCGCCCAAAATCGAGACCGCAAAGCTGAGGCTTTCCGCGACTTTCGGCAAGGGCTGGAGTCGGAGACAGTGGACCTAGTGTTGAAAACGCGCTACAGCAATGGTGGGAGTGGCGTAGCAGAGCCTTTTATCGGGGTTTCTGGGGGACGGGCTAGGCTTCTAGACATTGGATTCTTCAGGCTCCGATGGTGCACAGCGGGGCAGAACGGTCCTTTGCACCGCCCGGCTCTAGCCGAGGGGAACGGCTTCGGGGCAGGACACAATCAGATGGAAAGAACCCCATTTCCCGGCGATTTGCCGGTTTCGCGCGAGAACGTGACGGCGCGGGTCAAGTGGTACAACCCGACGAAGCGTTTCGGTTTCGTCGAGCCGACCGACGGCTCGCCGGACGCTTTCTTGCACATTTCGGTCGTCGAACAAGCCGGCCACAACTACCTGCCGCAGGGCACGGTCTTGACCTGCAACATCGCCGAGGGGCCGCGCGGCCCGCAGGTGGCGAACATCATCTCGATCGACGAGATGGGCGAGGACCAGCCGCCGGCCTTCCGTCCGGCGCGGCCGGCGCCCTCGGCCTCGGTCGACGGCCTGGTCAAGTTCTTCAACGCGGCGAAGGGCTTCGGTTTCGTCATCCCGGACGACGGCAGCGCCGACGTCTTCGTCTCGGGCCGCGTCCTGCAGCGCTCGAACATCGCGGCGCTCGAGCCGAACCAGCGCGTGCGCCTGCGGGTGCGCCAGGGCGACAAGGGCCCGGTGGCGGCGAGCATCGAGATCCTCGACGACGGCCCGGCCTACTAGGCGGCCACACTAGCGCGTTCCCTGCTTGCGTGGGATCGGCACCGCTTCGAGAACGCGGTAGCGCTCGGCGATCGTCGCTGCTGCCTTCGACCTCGAAACGACCTGCCCCCTCACCCAGCTCCGGCTAGGCTCGGCTACGCCTCGCCAAGCCTGCACATCCCTCTCCCCCGACGGGGGAGAGGGCGTGGAGGCTTAGCGAAGCCATAGGCTGAGCTTAGCCGGAGCCGGGTGAGGGGGCGGTTCGTTTCCTTTTGATAGAGGGCAGGCCATGGCACCTAAGCCGGTGACGCTCTACTTGACCGCGCCGATAAGAGCGCTCAGCAGGGCAGCGGAAGGCTTGCCGGTGACCGGCAGGCCGTGGCGATCCTCGAAGCGGCGGATCGCGCTTTCCCGGGACTGTGCGGAGACCTGCTTGGCGTCGGCGAGGTAGCCGAGGCGCGCCAGAAACAGCTCGACCGAGCGCTGCGGCAAGGCGCGCGCCTCGCCGCCGCCGGCGGGGCCGCGGCCCTTGCCCCAGGAGATGCCGGCCTCGCGCGCCGCCGCGATGGCTTCCGGCACGCCGATCTCGGGATGGAACACCCGCGCGGAGAGCACGCCGGCGCGGACCCTCTCGTCTTCCAGCTCGGCCCGGACGGTGTGGACGCCGATGACCAGGGGCCGGCCGTCGCGGAACACCAGGAGCGGCGAGCCGGAGGCGCCTTCCACCACGTCGCAGTTGTGCAGCAGGCCGAGACCCTTGCCGTAGTGGCCGGGCACGACGCAGGGCACGCGCACGGTCTGGGCATGGGGCCGGTCGCGGCGGTAGCCGGCCTGGGCGGCGTTGGCCCGGCCCTCGACGAGCTGCTTCATCAGCGCGCGGTCGATCGCCTTGACGCCGATCCAGCCGACCTGCTCGCCCAGGGGCTTGCGCAGGACGATGACGGCCCAGTCGTCGAGCACCGCCTTCAGGCTGGTCTCGCGCTTCGGGACGTAGCCGGAGGCGACGTAGAAGGCAGCGGCGCGGCTGTGCGCCAGGTGGCGGTCGCGCTGGTAGCCGGCCACGAAGTGGATCTCCTCGGGCACGAACCAGCGGCCGTCGCGCAGGAAGTAGAGGCAATGGGCCGCGGTCAGCACCGCCCGCGGCGCCACCAGCACGCCGCTGCAGAAGCCGCGGCCCGAGGCGTTGATGCGGCCGATGGCGCTCCAGGGGTACTCGCGGGCGTCGAGCAGGATCGGCTCGACGCCGGCGCCGGCCTCGGCGCGGCCCGCCGGTAGGGCGAGCAGGACAGCGACCAGCGCGAGCCGCCAGAGGGGCCGAAGGAAACGGCGGCGCGCTTGAGCCAGCGCGTTTTCCGATCGGACGGCACCGGCCCGCTCCCCCTCCCGGCCACCCAATAGGATACTGCCGTGGGTGGCGGGGAGGGGAAGCGGCCCGGTGCCGTGATTCCGCGTCAGCGGAAAACGCGCCGGTCGGTCGTTTCGGGATCTCACGCGATGGCGCTCCCGGATCGTCTCT
>JANQLT010000103.1 GCA_028280455.1 Kiloniellales bacterium | reverse complement strand
GCCCCCTCACCCGGCTCCGCCTCGCCAAGCCTGCGCATCCCTTTCCCCCGTCGGGGGAGAGGGCTGTGGAGGCTTAGCGAAGCCGAAGGCTGAGCTTAGCCGGAGCTGGGTGAGGGGGCGGCTCGTTTCCCTTTTGCAGCGGGCCGGGTCCGCTCCCTGCGGTGAAACAAATTGGCCGCGGAACAAGGAGTCCGCGGCCAAGCAACTCGGGAAAAGACCGGGGCGATCCGCCGAACCGCCCCGCGAGTCACAGGGAGAACTCAGACATGAGTCCGGAGGGACTGCTGCCCGAGAGCCTGTTCTGGAGCCTCGCTCACGAGCAGCCGCTGGTGCTGCCGCAGGTCATGCACTTCATGCAGGTCCCGTTGCGAACCAGCGTAAAGTTGCCGCAGGAGCCGCAGGGGTCGCCCTCGTAGCCCTGCATCCGCGCTTGGCGGACTTGGGCCAGGTGAGTATCGACCGCCTCGCTCACCGCGGCGTCGACGACAAGGGCTTCGGCGGAGCCGGTCTTGCCGACGATCTCTTGAACCCCGCCGCTCTGCTGGGGCTCGGCCCCGGCCCCAGCGCTGACGCTGACACTGCCGACGGTGCTGTCGCCGGCTTCGAGGCGGGGCTCGCTCAAGCTGTTGGCGCCTCCGTTGACCACCAGGAAGGAGTTGCGCACGTAGCCCGTGGAGGCGACGCGGCGCATGGCATCGACGTCGACCACGAGCTCCTCGCCGTTGGCGAGATGGCCTTCGCCATCGCCGCGGCCGAGGGAATCGGGCAGCACGTCATCCGGCTCGGCATGGCCCAGCTCGTGGCGGCCGAGGTAGGAGATGGCCAGCTCGCGGAAGATGTAGTCGACCACGGAGGTCGCCATCTTGATGGTGTCGTTGCCTTCGACGATGCCCGAGGGCTCGAAGCGCGTGAAGGTGAAGGCCTCGACATACTCCTCGAGCGGCACGCCGTACTGCAGGCCGATCGAGATGGCGATGGCGAAGTTGTTCATCAGGCTGCGGAAGGCGGCGCCTTCCTTGTGCATGTCGATGAAGATCTCGCCGAGCTGGCCGTCCTCGTACTCGCCGGTGCGCAGGTAGACCTTGTGGCCGCCGACGATGGCCTTCTGGGTGTAGCCCTTGCGCCGCTGCGGCAGCCGGCTGCGCTCGACCCGCCGCTCGATGATCCGCTCGATCACCCGCTCGGCGACGATCTCGGCGCGCTCGATCGAGGGCGCCTCGACGAGGGAGTCGATCAGGCTCTCGTCTTCCTCGTCGTCGTCCTCGAGCAGCGAGGCGGCCAGGGGCTGCGACAGCTTGGAGCCGTCGCGATAGAGCGCGTTGGCCTTGAGGCCGAGGCGCCAGGACAGGCCGTAGGCGTCCTTGCAGTCCTCGACCGAGGCGCTGTTCGGCATGTTGATGGTCTTGGAGATGGCGCCGGAGATGAAGGGCTGGGCGGCGGCCATCATGCGGATGTGGCTCTCGACCGAGAGGCTGCGCTTGCCGAGCCGGCCGCAGGGGCTGGCGCAGTCGAACACGGAGAGGTGCTCGGGCTTGAGGCCCGGCGCGCCTTCGAGCGTCATGGCGCCGCAGCAGTAGGTGTTGGCGGCCTCGATCTCGGCCTTCGTAAAGCCCAGGGCGGCCAGCATGTCGAAGCCGACGTCGTCGAGCTGCGCTTCGCTGAAGCCGAGGGCCTTGGTGCAGAAGTCGAGGCCCAGGGTCCACTTGTTGAAGGCGAACTTGACGTCGAAGGCACCCTGCAGCGCGCTTTCCAGCGACTCCAGCGCGGCCTGCGTGAAGCCCTTCTCCTGCAGGCGCTCGTGGTTGACGCCGGGGGCGTCGACCAGGGTGGCGTGGCCGACGGCGTAGCCGATGATCGCCTCGATGGCGCTCTCGCCGTAGCCCAGGGTGCGCAGGGCCTCGGGGACGGTGCGGTTGATGATCTTGAAGTAGCCGCCGCCGGCGAGCTTCTTGAACTTGACCAGCGCGAAGTCAGGCTCGATGCCCGTGGTGTCGCAGTCCATCACCAGGCCGATCGTGCCGGTCGGCGCGATCACGGTGGCCTGCGCGTTGCGGTAGCCGTATTTGTAGCCCTCGTCGAGCGCGCGGTCCCAGGCCTCGCAGGCGGCCTCGACCAGCGCCGGGTTCGGGCAGGCCTCGCCGTCCAGCGGCACCGGCGCGACCGACAGCGCCTCGTAGTCCTCGGTCCGGCCGTGAGCCGCCCGGCGGTGGTTGCGGATCACCCGCAGCATGGGCTCGCGGTTCTCCTCGAAGCCCGGGAAGGGGCCGAGCTCGCGGGCCATCTCGGCCGAGGTGGCGTAGGCGACGCCGGTCATGATCGCCGTCAGGGCGGCGCAGGTCGCCCGGCCCTCGTCGGAGTCATAGGACAGGCCCTCGGCCATCAGCAGGCCGCCGATGTTGGCGTAGCCCAGGCCGAGCGTGCGGTAGCGGTAGGACAGCTCGGCGATGCGCGCCGAGGGGAACTGCGCCATCAGCACGGCGATCTCGAGCGCGATGGTCCAGAGCCGGATGGCGTGCTCGTAGCCCTCGATGTCGAAGCCGCCCGCGGCACCGCCGCGGCCTTCCTGGCGAAAGGTCATGAGGTTGAGCGAGGCCAGGTTGCAGGCGGTGTCGTCGAGGAACATGTACTCCGAGCAGGGGTTGGAGGCGTCGATCCGGCCGGACTCGGGACAGGTGTGCCACTCGTTGATGGTGGTGTCGTATTGCATGCCCGGGTCGGCGCAGGACCAGGCGGCCGTGGCGATCTGCTCCCAGAGGTCGCGCGCCGGCAGGGTCTCCTGGATCGCGCCGTCGGTGCGCCGGATCAGGTTCCAGGGGCCGTCCTTCTCGACCGCCTCGAGGAAGTCGTTGGTGACCCGCACCGAGTTGTTGGAGTTCTGGCCGGAGACCGTCAGGTAGGCCTCGGAATCCCAGTCCGTGTCGTAGGTCTGGAAGGTGATCTCGGTGAAGCCCTGGCGCGCGAACTGCAGTACGCGCTTGATGTACGGCTCGGGTACGCAGGCCGTGCGGGCCGCCTTGATGGCCGCCTTGAGGTCGCCGTTGGCCTTGGGATCCGTGGCTTCCGGGATGGCCGCGCCGCCCTCGTACGCGTGGCAGGCCTGCATCACCGCGTTCAGGTGGCGGTTACAGAGCTTGGAGCCGGCGACCAGGGCCGCGACCTTCTGCTCCTCGACGACCTTCCAGTTGATGTAGGTCTGGATGTCCGGGTGGTCCATGTCGACGGTGACCATCTTGGCCGCCCGCCGGGTCGTGCCGCCCGACTTGATGGCGCCCGCCGCCCGGTCGCCGATCTTCAGGAAGGACATCAGGCCGGAGGAGCGGCCGCCGCCGGACAGCGGCTCGTTCTCGCCGCGCAGCTTGGAGAAGTTGGTGCCGGTGCCCGAGCCGTACTTGAAGAGCCGCGCCTCGCGGACCCAGAGGTCCATGATCCCGGCCTCGTTGACCAGGTCGTCGGTGACCGACTGGATGAAGCAGGCGTGCGGCTGCGGGTGCTCGTAGGCGCTGCGCGAGCGGGTCAGCTGGCCGCTGCGGAAGTCGACGTAGTGGTGGCCCTGGCCGGGGCCGTCGATGCCGTAGGCCCAGTGCAGGCCGGTGTTGAACCACTGCGGCGAGTTGGGCGCGGCCATCTGGCTCGCCAGCATGTAGCGCATCTCGTCGTAGTAGGCGCGGGCATCGTCCTCGCTGTCGAACATGCCGCCCTTCCAGCCCCAGTAGGTCCAGGTGCCGGCCAGGCGGTCGAAGACCTGCTTGGCGCTGACTTCGCCGGTGGTCCGCTCCTTGGGGTCGAGCCCGGCCAGGGCCGACTCGTCGGGCACCGAGCGCCAGAGCCAGGAGGGGACCGCGTTCTCCTCGACCTTCTTCAGGTGCCGCGCGATGCCGGCCTTGCGGAAGTACTTCTGGGCGAGCACGTCGCAGGCGACCTGGCTCCAGCCCGACGGCACCTCGATGTTCTCGGCCTGGAAGACGATCGAGCCGTCCGGATTGCGGATTTCACTCGAAGTCTCGCGGAAGGGAATCGCGTTGTAGACGTCCTTGCCGCTCTCGGTGAAACGACGCGCAATCCTCATGGCTGGCCCCCAGGCGTGATGATGTGGAACTCCCCGTTCCCCAGAAAACGGCGACAGAACCGGCGGCAGGCAGGAAAAACATAAGATTTTCCGTACCTTGGAGGCCCGACCCGTCTCCTAGCGAAGGGCGCTCAATAAACCACAACATGTTGAGGCGTGCAACAAGAACATCACAAAATGGAGCAAAAAAAGCGATATCTAGGGTGGACAGTTACTGAAACCCGAGGATAACGGCGACAGGGCCGATGCCTAGCTCCGGTCGGCCGGGCAGCTCTGACCCAGGCCCTCGTCGGACTTGCCGTCGCAGTCGTCGTCCCTGCCGTTGCAGACCTCCTTCTGTGCATACTTGCCCGTCGAGCAAGAGCCCCATTGGTTGGTGTGGCAGGTCTCGCCGGCACCCGGAGCCGGGGCCGGGCCGCACCTCTTGCTGCAGGCATCCAGCACGTCCTTGGCCTTGGCGTTGCCGGCCGCGCAGACGATGCCGCCGGCGGCGCAGCTCACCTCGTGCCCGCCCTTGCAGCGCCCGGTCTTTCGGCACTGGGTGAAACGCGAGACGCAAGAGCCGTCGCCGCAGTTGAACCGGCTGCCGGGACAGCTCGCATCGGCAGTGCAGCCCTCATCCATCTGGCCGTCGCAGTCGTTGTCCTTGCCGTCGCAGATCTCCTCGCCGGGGACGTCGGGGCCCGGGCAAGCGCCCCATTCGTTGGCCATGCAGATCTTGCCGGGGCCGGGCGCGGCGCCCGGGCCGCAGCGCTTGCAGGCGTCCAGAACGGCCTTGCTGTCCGTGTCCGCGGACGCGCAGACGAAGCCGCCGCTCGCACAGCTCGCCTGGTGACCGCCCTTGCAGCTCGGCACGCGGGGGCAGTCGGCGATGCGCCGGACGCAGGTGCCGTCGCCGCAGGTGATCTCGCCGCCGCGGCAGCTCTGCGCCGGACAGGACCGGGCGTCCTTGGCGCAGGTCTTGCCGTCGGCGCAGAGGTGCGGCGTTCTGCCGGCACAGTCCTTGGCGTCGGCCGGCGCGCCGGGCCAAACGGCGATCAGGAGCAGCGCGAATAGGGCGGCGAGGCTTCGGCTCATGACAGGGGCTCCTCGGTCTTCTGTGCCTGCACGGAGAAGAAGGAATCGTCCTCGTAGTTGGGCGGCAGCTCGATGACGTCGTCCTTGAGCCGGATCCGCCGGGTCGCCTGGCCGTGCACGATGCGGCCGCTGTGGGCCGAGGCCATCTGCGGCGGGCCGAGCGGCAGGGCGTCGGCAGCCGCGTAGTCGCAGATCAAGAGGCGCCGGGGATGCGCGGCGCTGTTCGGGCCCGAGCCGTGCAGGCACCAGGTGTGCATGAAGCAGGCGTCGCCGGCCCGCCCGGTGACGACCTCGGCCCGCGCCTCGAAGGCGGCATCCTTGTCGCGCGCCGTGGCGCCGACGAAGCGCCCGTCCTCGAAGTGGCTGTGCCGCTCGTGCTGCGAGCCCGGCACGATGCGCAGGGCGCCGTTGGCCTCGGTCATGTCGTCGAGCAGCAGCAGCATGACCACGACGTCGTCGTTGCTGTGCGGATCGAAGGCATGGTCCTGGTGCCAGTCGACCCGCGTCGCCATGCCCGGCAGCTTTATGTTGAGCTTGCAATGGTGGAACCGGATGTCGGGCCCGATGAGCTGCGCGACCCGCTCGACGATCGGCCCTTCGAAAAGCGCGGTGCGGTAGGCCTCGGAGATGTCGACCGGGTTGGCCACCCGGCGCAGCCGCGGGCTGTCCGGCCCATGGCCCGGCTCGAGGTCGAAGCGCTTGCGGCCGTCGACCGTCTCGCCGTAGTTGGCGCTCTGCGAACGGCTTTCCTCGATCCAGCCCGCGATCTCCTCGCGCAGGGCCGCGACGGCGGCCGGCGCCAGGCCGGAGGGCGCCACAACGAAGCCGCGCTCGCGGAAGGCGGCAATCTGGGACGGGTCGAGCATGGCCGGAGCCTCCCCCCGTATCCTCTTCGCCGACCATTAGACTCCAGGGGCCGGCCGCGACGCAATGGCAAGACCCGGCGCGACGAGGGGTTTTTCCGGAGGTCGACAGGCTATAGTGGCTCTTCCGCGTGCTGGGCGGTCGAGGACGGCTGTGAAGGTAGACTTGAGAGACGGCGCCCTATTGAGCCGCATCGGCCCCGCGGTCGTGGTGGCGGTCGCCGTCCTGGTCGGCTTCCTGCTGGCGCCCGGCCCCGACCAGCGGGAGCTTCTGCTGCAGGACACCCAGCTCAGCGAGGCCGCCGAGGCGGAGGCCCAGGGCTTCTTCTACGAGCGCCAGGAGCCGCACAAAGGGGACCTCGGCGAGATGCGCGAGCGCGGCGTCGTGCGCGCCCTGGTGACCTTGAACATGACCGAGTTCTTCCTGCTCAAGGGACAGCCGCGGGGCTTCGAGTACGAGCTGCTGCAGGGCTACGAAAAGTTCCTCAACGAGTCGCTGCCCAAGGGCGCCAGCCGGACCCAGGTGGTGTTCATCCCCGTCGCCTTCGAGGAGGCGATCGAGGCGCTGCGCGACGGCCGGGGCGACCTGATCGCCGCCGGCATGACCGTCACGCCGGAGCGCCGGAAGCGGGTCGCCTTCACCAAGCCCTACTTCTCCGACGTCAGCGAGATCGTCGTGGCCCACGAGGACGTCGAGGGCCTGACCGCGCTGGAGGACCTGGCCGGGCGCCAGGTCACCGTCCTGGCCGGCAGCAGCTACGCCGAGCACCTGCGCGAGCTGAGCGATGAGCTGGAAGACCAGGACCTCTCGCCGATCGAGGTGGTCGAGGCCGATCCGCTGCTCGCCGGCGACGACCTGCTGCGCATGGTCAACGCCGGCATCTACGAGATCACCGTCTCCGACGACCATGTCGCCAAGCTCTGGGCCGAGGTGCTCGACGACATCGTGCTGCACGACACGCTGGCGGTGAACAGCGGCGGCCGGATCGCCTGGGCGGTCCGCAAGAACAACCGCGGGCTGCGCAAGAGCCTCGACGCCTATCTCGCCGACAACAAGAAGGGAACTTTGATCGGCAACGTGCTCTTCAAGCGCTACTACGAGAACAGCCGCTTCATCAACAATCCCCTGGCCGGCTCCGAGATCCGCAAGTTCGAAAAGCTCGCGGCGATTTTCAAGACCTATGCCGAGAAGTACGACTTCGACTGGCTGGCGAGCATGGCGCAGGGCTATCAGGAGTCCGGGCTGGACCAGTCCAAGCGCAGCGACAAAGGCGCGGTCGGCGTCATGCAGGTGCTGCCCAGCACCGCCGCCGACCCGGCGGTGGGCATCCCGAACATCAACGATGTCGAGAACAACATCCACGCCGGCATCAAGTACATGCATTACCTGCGCGAGCAGTTCTTCTCGGACCCGAAGCTGGCGCCGGAGGACCGGCTGGCCTTCAGCCTGGCCGCCTACAACATGGGGCCGGGCCGGGTCGCGGAGGTGCGCGAGCGCGCCAAGAAAATGGGCCTCGACCCGAACCTCTGGTTCGGCAACGTCGAGATGGCGGCCCTGGCGCGGGTCGGCCGCGAGCCGGTGCAGTACGTCAAGAACATCCAGGAGTACTACGTCGCCTACCGCCTGCACATGGAGCGCGAGGCGGCCCGGGCCAAGGCCGACCTGGAGGAGATCGAGAACGATCCTTGAGCGCGTTCCCTGCTTGGGCGGCAGCCTTGGGCTTGGAAACGAACCGCCCCCTCACCCGGCTCCGGCTAGGCTCGGCTGCGCCTCGCCAAGCCTACGCGGCCCGCTCCCCCGACGGGGGAGAGGGATGAGTAGGCTTGGCGAAGCCGAAGGCTGAGCTTAGCCGGAGCCGGGTGAGGGGGCAGTTCGTTTGCCTCTAAGCAGCGGGCCGGCGATGCCACCTAGCCCGGCGACGCTCAAGCCGAGCCGCGCTCAGGCGCCCTCGGCCAGCGGCAGGTTCATCAGCAGGTTCTGCGGCTTGAGGCGCAGGCTCGAGTCCTCGGTCATGCAGAGCGCCAGGTAGACCGGCCGGCCGGCGATGGCCGGCGGCATCAGCGAGCGGTCGCGGATCTCCAGGCGGAACAGCGAGAGCAGGCGGGCGAGGCGCGCCTCGCCGACCTCGACCCCGTTGTAGAGGTCGTCGAGCAGGCGGCTCGCCTCGACGTCGAGCCCGATGTGCCAGACCCAGCGCTCGTCGCTGATCTGCTGCACCGGCTGGATCGAGACCTCGACGGCGAGGAAGTGGCGGACCCAGCCCTCCAGCATGCGGCAGAGCGCATCGAGGCCGGAGCCGGCGAAGTTCAGGTTGAGCACGGTGTCGTGGCTCTGGTCGCGGCCCCAGTAGAGCGCGGCGTTCTCGTCGGTCAGCACGTCGAGCTCGACGGTGCGCAGCGGCGTCTGCGCCTCGGCGATCAGCCGGCCGAGCGAGCCGAAGCCGCCGGAGCTGGCGTACATGTCCACCGTCTCGGCGTCCGCGGCCATGACGTGGCCGTCGTTGATCGTCACCTTCTGGGTGCGGAACAGGCATTCGCCGGCGCGCACCCGCAGGGCGTCCTCGCAGCCCTCGAGCACGGCGCGGGCGATGACATGGGCGAGCTGGTCGACGAAGAGCGGCGGCACCGGCACGGCGCCCGCGGCCTGGAACAGCTCGACGTAGCACTGCTCGAGGGTGCCGGCGGCGACCAGGCGGTCGCGGAAGGCGAGGACGACGCTGTAGTTCTCGCGGGCGTCGGGATCGGCCAGGGCGGCCAGGCGCTGCTCCGAGACGGCTTCGCGCGGGTTCTGCAGCAGGGCGGCGTGCAAGGCCCGCTCGGCCTCGCAGGACTCTTCGATGGGCCGCAGCTCCGGCCGGTTGATGTAGGCGCGCAGGAAGGCGTCGCTCACCAGCAGGTGGCCCCGCGAGTCCCGCTCCAGCAGGTGGTAGCCCGAGTCGCGCCAGAAGTCCGGCATGGCGGCTTCTATAGGGCGCGCCCGCCGGGGCGTCCAGCGCGGCCGGCCCCGGCAGCCGGCCCCGCTAGCCGGGCGGGGGCCCGGACGGCCCCCTGGACGGGCCCCGGCGGCGGTGCAATAGTCGCGGCGCCGGGGGGCCTGGGGCCCGCCCGCAGGCGACAGAGCGAGGACGTCCGTGACCGCGACGATCGGCACCCGGATCTACACCTGGCTGCGCGGCGAAGAGGTCGGCCGCGACGAGTTCGGCAACATCTACTACCGCGAGCGCGGCGGCGGCAAAGTGCACGACGACAGCCTGCGCCGCGAGCGCCGCTGGGTGATCTACGACGGCGAGACCGAGGCGAGCCGCGTGCCGCCGGAGTGGCACGCCTGGCTGCACCACACCTTGAGCGACCCGCCGCCCAAGGGCGGGCCGATGAAGCGGCCCTGGCAGAAGCCCCACCTGCCGAACCTGACCGGCACCGCGGAGGCCTACCGGCCGCCGGGCCACACCTTGAAGGGCGGCAAGCGGGATCCCGGCACCGGCGACTACGAGCCCTGGACGCCCGAGTGAGGCCGGCCCGGCAGCGCCCGAGCGGCGACTCGAAGGAGCAGCGTCATGCGTAAGGAGACCCGCGAGACCCTGCTCGGCGCCGCCGTCGTCGCGCTCGCCGTCTGGGCCGTCGGCAGCGCCTTCGGCAGCAGCGACGTCAGGAGCGAGGGCGGCTACGAGGTGGTCGCCAGCTTCGACAACGTCGCCGGCCTGGAGCCGGGCTCGGAGGTCCGCATGGTCGGCCTGCCGATCGGCAAGGTGCTGAGCACGGCGCTGGAGCCGGGCAGCTACCGCGCCAAGGTGACCATGATCATCCTGGAGTCGGTGGAGCTGACCACCGACACCTCGGCGCGCATCATTCCCGACGGCCTGACCGGGCAGAACTTCGTCTCGGTCGAGCCCGGCGGCGAGGACAGCCTGATCGAGGACGGCGGCTCGATCACCTACACCCAGGGCTCGATCAACTTCATCGACCTGCTGGGCCGCTTCGTCATGACCGACGAGCTGCCGGCGCCCGCGGCGCCCGATGATGGCGGTCTCGGGGGCGGCCTCGGCGGCTTCGGAGCCTTCGAGTGATGAGCCGCAGCATCGTCGAGAGCCTGGTCGGCGCCCTGGTCCTGGCGGTCGCCATCGTCGTGCTGCTCGGCGTGTTCCAGAGCGCCGACACCCAGCGCGTCGCCGGCTATCAGCTCACCGCCAGCTTCGACAACGCCGAAGGCCTGGCCTCGGGCACCGACATCCGGCTGGCCGGCATCAAGATCGGCTCCGTCGCCGGCCAGCGGGTCGACCCCGAGACCTTCCAGGCGGCCGTCACCTTCAACATCGACAGCGGCGTCGAGCTGCCGGTCGACAGCGTCGCCCGGGTCGTGCCGGACGGCCTGCTCGGCGGCACCTTCATCGAGATCGGACCCGGCGCCTCCGAAGAGCTGCTGCAGCCCGGCGGCGCCTTCGAGAACACCCGCGGCGCGATCAACGTGGTCGAGCTGATCAGCCAGATCGTCAGCCTGGCCGTCGACGCCACCGCCAACCAGGGCGGCGAAGACTCGGCGCCGGCGTCGGAATAGGGCGGGGAGGCTTGGAGCCGTGCGACGCAACATCATCGAGACCGTGATGGGCGCCGTGGTGCTGCTGACGGCCATCGTCTTCGTCGGCTTCGCCCTGCAGAGCGGCACCGCGACCCCGGCCGACGGCTACCAGGTCAACGCGATCTTCAGCGACGCCGCCGGCCTGGCCGAGGGCACCGAGGTCCGGCTCGCCGGGGTCAAGGTCGGCGCGATCACCGGCCAGTCGCTCGACATGGACCGGCTGCTGGTCACCGTCACCTTCACCCTCGACCCGGCGATCCGCCTGCCAGAGGACACGGTCGCCCGCGTCGTGGCCGACGGCCTGCTGGGCGGCACGGCGGTCACCCTCGACCCGGGCCGGTCCGAGACCCTGATTCCGCCCGGCGGCGAGATCCGCGACGCCCGCGCCTCGGTCAACATCGTCGACATGATCGGCCAGACCATCTTCGGCGCCGGCGCGAGCGACGGCGGTCTCGGCGGCGACCTGGGCTTCGAATGAGCGTCGAGCCCGAAGCCGGGGACCCGAAGGCACCGCGCCAGCACTGGGATCCGGAGCGCTACGCCCGCAACGCCCGCTTCGTCGCCGACCTCGGCCAGCCGGTGGTCGAGCTGCTGGCGCCGCAGGCCGGCGAGCGCATCCTCGATCTCGGCGGCGGCGACGGCGCGCTCAGCGAGGCGATCCGCGCCGCGGGCGCCGAGGTGCTCTGCGTCGACGCCAGCGCCGAGCAGATCGCGGCGGCGAAGAGGCGCGGCCTGGCGGCCGAGGTCGTCGACGGTGAGGCGCTGGCCTACGAGGCCGAGTTCGACGCCGTCTTCTCCAATGCCGCCCTGCACTGGATGACCCGGCCCGAGCGGGTCATCGCCGGCGTGCGGCGGGCGCTCAAGCCCGGCGGCCGCTTCGTCGGCGAGTTCGGCGGCGCCGGCAACGTCGCCCTGATCTGCGCCGCCCTGGAGGCGGCGCTCGACCGCCGCGGCGGCGACGGCAAGGCCGCCAACCCCTGGTTCTTCCCGACACCGGAGGACTACGGCGCGCTGCTCGAGGCCGGCGGCTTCCGGGTCCGCGCCGCCGAGCTGATCCCGCGCCCGACGCCGCTGCCCGGCGCCATGGTCGACTGGCTCCAGACCTTCGCCGAGAGCTTCATCAAGCGCCTTCCGGAGGCCGAGCAGGGCCCCTATCTGGAAGAGGTCTCCGCCGCCCTGGCCCCCGACCTGCGCGACGCCGAGGGCCGTTGGACGGCGGACTACGTGCGGCTCAGGTTCGCGGCGGATCGGGTGGATTGACGAAACGCTCGTGCCGTAGCGGATTGGGCGGCATCGCCGGCCTGCGGCCAAAGGGAACGAACCGCCCCCTCACCCAGCTCCGGCTAGGCTCGGCTGTGCCGCGCCAAGCCTGCGCTTAGCCGGAGCTGGGTGAGGGGGCGGTTCGTTTCGATGTCGGAGGCTCCCGCGACGAGTGGCAATCGCCGCCGGTCATAGCCGTGTCAGCAGCGCGTAGAAGCCCGCCAGCACCACCATCGCGACCGCCGTATAGACGCCGTTCCAGCGCCAGGTCAGGGTCGTCGCGGGATAGCCCGTGGCGCGGGCCAGCATGACGGCGCCGGAGGAGAAGGGCGCGCCGCCGGTGCAGACGGCGGTGCCGGCGGCGATGGCCAGGGCGGCCAGGGTGATGTCGACGGGCAGGGCGGGCAGCTCGGCGACCACCGAGCCCAGGAACACGGCCATGGTGATCGGGCTGAGGCCGGCCTGGCCGAAGAGCCAGACCAGCATGGTCAGGACCCAGAGCACCAGCCAGCCGGGCTGGCCGTCGAGCGCGATGGCCTCGGCCACGGCCGCGGCCGGGATCAGCTTGGCCGCCAGGGTGCCGATGAAGCCGGCGCAGGCGATGAAGATCGCTTCGCGCGCATAGCCGGGCATGGAGACGAAGGCGACGGCCCGCAGCCGCTCGGCCGCCGCCGCTCGTCGGGCGTGGCCGCTGCCCTCCTGCTGGGCGACGATCCAGAGCACGACCACCAGGGGCGCGGCGAGCATCACGCCGCTGACGATCGAGACCCCGCCGAGCGCGGTGAAGGCGAGGCTGCTGCCGGCCAGCAGCAGGCAGACCAGGCCCAGGCCGCGCGCCGCCCGGGCGGGGAAGCGGGTGGCCGTCGGCAGCGGCAATCGGCCCTCTGCCTGCAGGCGCTTGCGGTAGCCGCGCCATCGCAGCGTGTCCTCGGCCCAGCTCAAGGCCAGCATCAGCAGGGTCAGGGCGAGACCCGTGAGCATCAGGCGGGTGGCGTCGATGCCGCTCATCAGGGTCGGCATGACCGCCTGGGTGACGGCGGTCGGCGACCAGACCAGGAACCAGGAAAAGCCGCGCAGCACGGCGGAGAGCTGGCGGCGCTCGCGCACCTCCGAAATGTCGTCGAGGGGCGCGCCCTCCGGGATCTGCGCGCGCACGCCACGCTGGATGATCGGCGACAGCAGCGACAGCGCGCCGAGGTTGATCAGCACGGCGAAGAAGTGGCTGCCGGAGAAGAGCGTCAGGTAGCGCCGCTGGGGCGGCTGGCGGGTCAGGAAGGTGCCGATCTCGAGCACCGAGCGCGACTGCAGCGCGCCCTCGCGCAGCAGGGCCATCAGCAGGATGAAGCTGGCCAGGAAGGCCGCGCGCGACAGGCCCTCCCCGGAGATCTCCAGGACCGGCTTGTCGAACAGCCAGGTCAGGCCGAACAGCAGCGCGCAGAGCCCGAGCAGGTAAGCCTCGCGCCAGGCGATGCTTCGCCAAGCCGCGAGCGGAAGCAAGAGCACCAGCGCTTTGGACAGCAGGCCGGCGCCTGTCAGAGCGGTATAGAGGTCGACCAGCTCGCAGGCGACCAGCGCCAGCAGCAGCCAGGCCAGCCCCCGCGACGCTGTCGCTCCCGCCGTCGCCGCTTGCCCGCTGTCCGGCATCGCCCCCTCATCCCTGCGGCCGATCCGCCGGCCCTCTATGGCTCGCTTTGTAAGGCCTTCCGGGCCTTCCAGAAACGCATCTCCTGCCCCGCGCCGAGATCGCGCCGGCGCTCCTCGAGCATTTCGTAGCCGAGGGATTCGTAGAAGCGCCGGGAGGGCAGGGAGACGCTGAGCTCGGAGACCGCGTGACCCGCGGCCCGGGCCTGCGCTTCGAGCGCGCGCATCAGCGCCTTGCCGTGCCCCCGGCCCTGCTGCGCCGGGTGCACGAAGACGGCGAGGATCTCGCCCTCGACCAGGGCGCCGGTGGCGATGACGGCGCCATCGTGCTCGACCACCAGGATCGTGCCGGCCGCGCCGCGCTTTCGGATCTCTTCGGCGGAATGGAAGGCCTTGAAGAAGTCGAGCGCGCGCGGCGGATAGACCGGCCCGTAGCTGCGGTCGATGGTCTCGAAGATCAGCGCTTGGACGGCCGCCAGGTCGGCCTCGCGGAAGGCGCGCATCTAAGCCGACAGCCCCGCTTTGCGCAGCGCGGCCAGGGTGCCGGCCTCGTCCGCACCCATGAGGCGCGAGTAGCCGACCACATCGGCGGCCGGTATGGCGGCGAGACAACGTTCCACGCGGGACCTCCCGAGCCGCTAGGCTAGCGGCGATCGCCCGCGGAATCGATGGACTGCAGATGACCCCCGGTGGCTGTCCTTGCCTGACCCCGGGGTAGGGCTTAAGTCTCTTGCTTGGCGGCCCATCGGGGCCCGGAGCGTGGAGTTGACGGCCCGTGAGCAGCAGCAAAAGCAAGCTCGGCCTGCCGGTCTGGCGGCAGCCCGACGGCGAGCCGGTCTCCTGCATGGAGAAGATCAAGGTGCTCAACGAGAACCTGGAGGAGATCGGCGAGCTGGCGCAGGACGCCCTGGAGGACGCCATCCTCATGGGCTGCGACGAGGCCCAGGTGCGCGAGGTGCTGCAGCGCCTGATGGACGAGCTGACCAACCCTTATGCCAAGCGGGAGTCGTCGTGAGACGCCTTCTCGCATGCCTGGCGCTGCTGGTCCTGGCGGCCGCCGCGCCCGGTCACCTACGCGCCCAGGATTCGCCCGAACAGGCCGCCGCGGCGCCGGCCAAGGAGGGGGCGCTGCTGCAGGGGCTGGACAAGATCACGGCGCGGATCTCGACCTTCCATGCGCCGATCGGCGAGCCGGTGATGTTCGGCTCGCTGGAGATCACGGCGCGGACCTGCCACAAGACGCCGCCCGAGGAGCCGCCGGAGCGCACGGTCTTTCTGGAGATCGTCGACGCCCGGCCGGACTCGCCGCGGCGCGAGCTCTTCACCGGCTGGATGTTCGCCTCCTCGCCGGCCGTCTCGGCCCTCGAGCACCCGGTTTACGACGTCTGGGTGATCGACTGCACGAAGGCCTCGACCTCCTCGTCGGAGACCTCCAGCGGAAACTGAGCCTGGCGGCGGATCGCCCGGGCGAGCTGCGCGCGGTAGTCGTCGCGGCTGATCTCGACGACGCCGAAGCGGCTCAGATGCGGCGTCTGGAACTGCGTGTCCAGCAGCAGGAAGCCGCCCCGGCGCAGGCGATAGACCAGATGCACCAGCGCCACCTTGCTGGCGTCGCGCTCGCGGCTGAACATGCTCTCGCCGAAGAAGGCGGCGCCGAGCGAGACGCCGTAGAGGCCGCCGACCAGCTCGCCGTCGCGCCAGCATTCCACCGAATGGGCGAAGCCCATGTGGTGCAGGTCGGTGTAGAGCCGCTCGATCGAGGGGTTGATCCAGGTGTCTCGGCGGTCCGGCGCCGGCGTGGCGCAGCCCTTGATCACCTGGTCGAAGGCGCTGTCGGCGCGGACCTCGAATCGGCGGCCGCGGAGCGTCCGGCGCAGCCGCTTGGAGACGTAGAGGCCGTCCAGCGGCAGGACCCCGCGCAGCTCCGGGTCGATCCAGTGGATCTCGCTCTCCGCGCGACTCTCCGCCATCGGGAAGATCCCGACGGCGTAGGCGCGCAGCAGCAGCTCGGGTTTCAGCTTCATCGCGCGCAGTCGCGCTTGCCAATGCTCGATGAGTCGAGCTCATCGAGCATTGATATCATGCGCTCTTCCGCTCGTCGCACTGTTCGACGAAGCGCTCCAGCCAGTTGATGTTGTAGTCGCCGTTGATGAAGTCCGTCGCCGCGATCAGCTTGCGATGCAGCGGTATCGTGGTGTCGACGCCCTCGACCACGAACTCCTCCAGGGCCCGGCGCAGGCGCATCAGGCACTCGTTGCGAGTCTGGCCGGAGACCACCAGCTTGGCGATCAGGCTGTCGTAGTGCGGCGGCACGCTGCAGCCGGCATAGAGCGCCGAGTCGACGCGCACGCCGAGGCCGCCGGGCACGTGATAGTCGGTCACCTTGCCGGGCGAGGGCTGGAAGCTCCAAGGGTTCTCGGCATTGATCCGGCATTCGATGGCGTGGCCGGAAAAGCTGACGTCCTCCTGGCGCAGGCCGAGCGAATGGCCGGCGGCGATGCGGATCTGCTCGCGGACCAGGTCGATGCCGGTGATCTCCTCGGTCACCGGATGCTCGACTTGGATGCGGGTGTTCATCTCGATGAAGGAGAATTCGCCGTCCTCGTAGAGGAACTCGAAGGTACCGGCGCCGCTGTAGCCGAGGGTACGGGTCGCCTCGGCCGCCCGCTCGCCGATACGCGCGCGCTCGGCGTCGTTGAGGGCCGGAGAGGGGCTCTCCTCGAGCAGCTTCTGGTGGCGCCGCTGCATGGAGCAGTCGCGCTCGCCCAGGTGGATCGCGTGTCCCTTGCCGTCGCCCAGCACCTGCACCTCGATGTGCCGCGGGCGCAGCAGGTACTTCTCGATGTAGAGCGTGCTGTCGCCGAAGTTGGCCTGGGACTCGGCGCGGGCCGTGGCGAACTGGCCGGCCAGCTCGCCCGGCTCGCGGGCGATCTTCATGCCGCGCCCGCCGCCGCCGGACGCCGCCTTGATCAGCACCGGATAGCCGATCTCCTCGGCCAGGGCCGCCGCCTCGCGCTCCGAGCCGACCGCCCCCTCGGAGCCCGGCAGCAGCGGCAGGCCGAGCCGCGCGGCGGCGCGCTTGGCCTCGACCTTGTCGCCCATCAGGGCGATGTGCTCCGGCTTGGGGCCGATGAAGACGAAGCCGTGCTCCTCGACCATCTGGGCGAAGTCGGCGTTCTCGGACAGGAAGCCGACGCCGGGATGGATCGCCTCGGCGCCGGTGATGGTCGCGGCGGAGAGGATCGCCGGGATGTTGAGGTAGCTCTGGCGGCTCTGCGGCGGGCCGATGCAGACGCTCTCGTCGGCCAGGCGGACGTCCATGGCGTCGGCGTCGGCCGTGGAGTGGACCGCCACGGTCTGGATGCCCATTTCGCGACAGGCCCGGTGAATCCGGAGCGCGATCTCTCCCCGATTGGCGATCAGGACCTTCTCGAACATGGCGCCGGCTGGTTCCGGCGCCCTACTCGACGACCATCAGGGGCTCGCCGAACTCGACCGGCTGGCCGTCCTCGACCAGGATCCGCGCGATGCGCCCGCTGCGCGGGCTGGGGATCTGGTTCATCACCTTCATGGCCTCGATGATCAGCAGAGCTTCGCCTTCCTTGACCTGGTCGCCGACCTTCACGAAGGCGGCGGCGCCCGGCTCGGGCGAGAGGTAGGCGGTGCCGACCATGGGCGCGACGATGGCGTTGTTCGGCACGGCCTCGGCCGGCGCCTCGCCGTTGCCGCGCTCCGGCGCGGCCGTCCGAGCCGGCTCGATGCCCGGCGCCGCGGCGGCGGGGAACGCGGCGGCCAGGGTGCGGGCGACGCGGATGCGCGCACCCTCGGCCTCGTACTCGATCTCGCTGAGCCCGGTTTCCTTGAGCAGCTCGGAGAGCCTGCGCACCAGCTCTTCGTCGGGGCCGAAATCCGCCATCAGGCCTCCCGCTGGCTCGCCAGCAACTGAGCGGCGGCCCGCAGGGCCAGCTCGTAGCCCTGGGCGCCGAAGCCGCAGATCATCCCTTGCGCCACCCGGGAAACGTAGGACTGGTGGCGGAAGGGCTCGCGCTTGTGGATGTTCGAAAGGTGCACTTCCAGGACCGGCAGGTCGGCGGCCTGCAGGGCGTCGAGGATCGCCACGGAGGTGTGGCTATAGGCACCCGCGTTGATGACGATCGCGTCGTGGTTCTGCCGGGCCTCCTGAATCCAGTCGACCAACTGCCCCTCGCTGTTGCTCTGCCGGCATTCCACCGCCAAGCCGAGCGCCTCGGCCTGGCGTGCGCAGTCGGCCTCGATGTCGGCCAGGGTCGTCCGGCCGTAGACCTCCGGCTCTCGGGTCCCGAGCAGATTGAGATTGGGGCCGTTCAAGACAAGGACTGAGGGCGCCTCGGCCACCCGGGGTCTCCCGACGCCATTGATCCCCAAGCGTTAGCACACGCCCGGAGTCCGGCGCAACGCCGCGTCAGCTCGCGTTCTCGCGGCTCAGGGCCACCGCCTGCAGCAGGTCGTGCAGGCTAAGCGCCCCGGGATAGATCCGCTCGCCGATGACGAAGGCCGGGGTGCCGCCGATCTCCAGCGCCTCGGCCAGCTCGTAGGTGCGCCGGATCTCCGCGTCGATCGCCTCCGAGGCCATGTCGGCCCGGAAGCGCTCGAGGTCCAGCCCGAGCCGCTCGGCCAGCGCGATCACCGTGCTTTCGGTGATGTCGCCCGGCTCGGCCATCAGGGCGAAGTGGTAGTCCTCGTAGCGGCCCTGGGCGTGGGCCGCCAGGGCGGCCTGGGCGGCCACCAGGGAATCCGGCCCGAGGATCGGGAACTCCATCATGATCAGGCGGATGTTGCCGTCTTCGCGGACCGCCTGGCGCAGGTCCTCGGCGACCTTCTTGCAGTAGGGGCAGCGGTAGTCGAAGAACTCGACCACCAGGACGTCGCCCTCCGGGTTGCCGAGGACCGGCGCGCCGCTGCTCTCGGCGAGCTGCCCGAGATGGGCGGTCACCGCCTCGCGCTGGCGTTCGGCCGCCTCCGCCTTGCGCCGCTCGTCGTAGAGCTGCAGGGCCTCGATCAGCACCTCGGGGTTCTCCAGGAGGTACTCGCGCACCAGCGCGCGGACCGCCTCTTCCTGGCCCTCGCTGAGGCCCTGCGGGCCCGAGTCCTCGGCCTGGGCCGGGGCCGGCTGCAGGGCGATCAGGACGGCGAGCCCTGCCGCCAATGCCAGGCCGCGGCCGGCGTCTTGCCATGGGGTCATCGGGTCGGTCCTCGCTGTCCGGGCCGGTACTCGGGCCAATGGTCGGGGAGCCGAGCCTACGGCCGGAGGTGCCGTGGCCGCAAGTCACGGCCTCATGATCGCCGCTCGCGCGTTTTCCGATCGGGCGGGTACCGTGCTCCGCGGGAGCGGAAAACGCTCCAGCGACGGCGAGGCCTACTGGCGCCGCTGCCGGAGCTGTTCGGCGCGGTTGACCAGGTCCTGGGCGCGCAGCCAGCCGGGCGAGCCCTCCGGCAGCAGCTCCTGGGCCCGTCCGCCCTGGATCTGGGCCTCGGTCAGGTCGCGGCGGGCCAGGGCCGATTCGGCCAGGGCCAGGGCGGTCAGGCCGGTCTCGCCGCGCCGGCCGTGGACGATCGCCAGCAGCCGCCAGGCCGAGGCGTTCTCGGGCTCCTGGCGCAGGGCCGTCTTGAGATGCCCCTCGGCCCGGTCGATCAGGCCCGGGTCGTTGGTCTCGATCTCGACGCGGGCCAGGGCGAGGTTGAGCTGGGCCTCGTCCGGGCGGATCCGCACGGCCTTCTCGTAGGAGGGCAGGGCCTCGGCCAGGCGGCCGTTCTCGAACAGGATCTGGCCGCGCAGCTCGTGGTAGTAGGCGTCCTCGGGCGCCTCGGCGATCAGCGAGTCGATCAGCGCCAGGGCCCGGTCCAGCTCCGGCCGGCGGTAGTGCATGATGGCCCGGGCGTAGCGCGACTCGGCGCTGTCGTCGCTCTCCGGGTAGGCGCGCAGCACCCGGCCCTGGGGCTGCAGGAAGCCGATCAGCTTGGCGCGCATGCGCTTGTGCAGGCGGACGAACTCGGGCCGGGGCGGCGTGTCGGCGTAGGGCGAGCGGCGGAGCTGGTCCTCCAGGAAGCTGATCCGCTCGCGGGTCAGCGGGTGGGTCCTGAGGTAGGGGTCCTGGGAGGTCGCCAGGAAGACCTCCTGGCCGCCCAGCACCCGCAGGAAGGAAAGCAGGCCGCTGGGCGATTGCTGGGTCGCCTCGAGCAGGCGGATGGCGGCCTGGTCCGCCGCCTGCTCCTGGCTGCGGGTGTAGGACAGCAGGCCTTTCAGGGCCAGGTCCTGGCCGCCCAGGATGATCGCGTTGCCGAGGCCCGGCTGGCCGGTCGCCAGGGCCGCGCCCAGGCCCAGCACGTAGCTGGCGATGACCTGCGCGCTGGTCTCCTTGAAGCGGTCGGTCGTGGTGGCGATGTGGCCGCCGGCGATGTGGCCCGTTTCATGGGCCAGCACGCCGATCACCTCGAGCGGGTCTTCGGTGGCGATCAGGAAGCCGGTATGCAGGAAGAGATTCTGACCGCCCGAGACGAAGGCATTCAACGTCGGGTCATCGACCAGAAAAACGTTAACGGAACTCGGATTTAGACCTGCGGCTTGGAACAGTGGCGTCGCGAAATCGCGGATGATAGTTTCGATTTCCGCGTCCCGGATGAACCTCCGATCGCGCGCCTCGGCCTCGACGGACCAGACGTGCGGTAGGCCCAGCAGAACGAGGAGCAGACAAGCCAAGAGCCGGCGCCGAAGCGCTTTTCCGGTCGTCGTCATCGCAGGTCAAGGTAAGGGGGAGATGCAACGAATTCAACGAAAGTCGCGCGCCCCGGGCGGCGCGCTGAGGGGGATTGCGGTCACGCTCGTGCTCGCAACGGTCGCAGCCTGTGCCGGCCCGAGCGAGGACGACGCCGAGGTCGCGCTGGTCGAAGGCTTTGCCGGCCTGGCCGCCGCCGACGAGCCGCGCGCGGCCCTGGTCGGCCGCGACGTCCTGGGCAACGGCGGCAACGCGGTCGATGCCGCGGTGGCCATGTATTTCACCCTGGCGGTGACCCTGCCGTCGCGTGCCGGGGTCGCCAGCGGCGGCACCTGCGTGCTGTTCGACAATGGCGACAGGACCGGCCGGGCCCTGGTGTTCCTGCCGGTCGTGACGGCGAACGGCGGCCTGGTGCCGACCGGGATCCGCGCCATGGCGGCGATGCATGCGCGCCACGGCCTGATGCGCTGGGGCGAGCTGCTGAGGCCGGCGGAGAATCTCGCCCGTTTCGGATTCAACGCCAGCCGCGCCTTGGCGCGGGACGTCCAAGCCGGGGCCAGCGTGATCGAGCGCAACGCCGAGCTGGCCGCGCTGTTCCGCACCGCCAACGGCGCCCTGGCCAGCGAAGGCAGCAAGATCGTCCAGCTCGAGCTGTCGAGCGTGCTGGCCGGTGTCCGCTCCCAAGGCGCGGCCTACATCCACTCCGGCACCTTCGCCGACCGCTTCGCCCAGCTCTCCACGGCCTCCGGCTCGCCGGTCACCGTCGCCGACATGCGCGGCGCGGTGCCCTATTCCGGCGAGGCGATCGAGATCGAGGGCGGGCTGCTGACCCGCGACGTGGCCTACTTCCCGCCGCCGCCGGCGGCCAACGGCGCGGTGACGGCGCAGATCTGGCGCATGCTGACCGAGGTCGAGAGCTTCGACGGCCTGACCTCGAGCGACTCGGCGCACCTGATGGCCGAGGCGGCGATGCGCAGCTTCGCCGACCGCGGCAACTGGCTGGCCGACGGCACCGCCGCGGGGGCGCAGGCCCTGGTCGAGACCGAGCGGCTCGAGGCCCTGCTGGCCGACTACGACGAGACGCGCCACACGCCGCTGTCGGCGCTGCAGAGCCAGCCGGAAGGCCTCCTGGAGATCCCCTTCGGCTCCAGCCTGGTGGCCGGCGACCGCTTCGGCAACGGCGTCGCCTGCAGCATGACGATGAACGGCCTGTTCGGGGCGGGACGGCTGGCCCGCGGGACCGGCATCGTCCTGGCCGCGCCGCCGAGCGCGCAGCGCAACGGCTACGTCTCCAGTGTAGCGGTCGTGGTCGGCAACACCTCGACCGGCGACCTGCGCTTCGCCGGCGCCGCCTCGGGCGGCAGCGCGGCGGCCACGGCGCTGGCGACGGTGATGCTGGCGGCGGTCGACGAGGACGAGTCGCTCGAGGTCGCGATCAAGGCACCGCGGCTGCACCACCAGGGCAAGCCCGACGAGCTGTTCTACGAAGCCGGCATGCCGGAGGCCATGATCGGCGAGCTGCGCAACCGCGGCCACAGCCTGCAGGAGGCGCCGATCCTCGGCCTGGTCAACGCCCTGGTCTGCCCGAGCGGCATCCGCGACGAGCCGGGGGGCTGCCAGGTCAGCGGCGACCCGCGCGGCCGCGGGCTCGGCCTGGTCGCCCAGTGAGCGGGTAGGTGGGCGCGAAGCCGCTCAAGGTCGCGCGGCGCGGGGCGATACCGCCCTTCATCGTCATGGACGTGATGCGCGCCGCCAACGAGCGGACGGCGCGCGGCGAGGGCGTGCTGCACCTGGAGGTCGGCCAGCCGGGCACGCCGGCGCCGGCCAAGGTGCTGGAGGCCGCGCAGCGCGCCTTGTCGGAGAACAAGCTCGGCTACACCGACGCCTTCGGCCTGCCGGCGCTGCGCCAGCGGATCGCCGAGCACTACCGCATCACCTACGACCTGGCGGTGCCGGCCGAGCGCATTGCGGTCACCGTCGGCGCTTCCGGCGCCATCCTGCTGAGCCTGCTGGCCTCCTTCGACCCGGGCGATCGGGTGGCGCTGGTCGCGCCCGGCTATCCCTGCTACCGGCACATGCTGACGGCGATCGGCTGCGAGCCCGTGGTGATCGAGAGCGAGCTCGAGCAGCGCTTCCAGCCGACTCCCGAGCTGCTCGAGCGGGTCGAGCGGCCCCTGCAGGGCCTCTTCGTGGCTTCGCCCTCGAACCCGGCCGGCACCATGGTCGACCGGCAGGCCATGGCGCGCCTGGTCGCCTACTGCGCCGAGCGCGGCATCCGCATCCTCTCCGACGAGATCTACCACGGCATCACCTACGGCGAGCCGGCGGTCTCGGCCCTGGCCTTCACCGACCAGGCGATCGTCATCAACAGCTTCTCGAAGTACTTCTCGATGACCGGCTGGCGGCTCGGCTGGATGGTCGTGCCGCCGGACCTGCTCCGCGCCGTCGAGCGCCTGGCGCAGAACCTCTTCATCTCGGCGCCGACGCTCGCACAGCTCGCCGGCATCGCCGCCTTCGACTGCCGCGAGGACTGCGACGCCCTGGTCGCCGCCTATGCCCGCAACCGGGCGCTGCTGCTGGAGCGCTTGCCGAAGGCGGGCTTCGACCGCCTGGCGCCGGCCGACGGCGCCTTCTACATCTACGCCGACGTCGGCCGCCTGACCAACGACAGCGACGCCTTCTGCAAGCGCATGTTGGCCGAGGCCGGGGTCGCCGCGACGCCGGGCATCGACTTCGACGCCGAGCGCGGCCACCGCTTCGTGCGCTTCTCCTTCGCGGGCGCCGAGGCGGAGATCGCCGAAGCCGCGGAACGGCTCACCGACTGGCTGGCGCGCGGCGCGGGTTAGCGCGTTTGCGAGTTGGGTTGCATTGCCGGCCCGCCGTCCAAGGGAAACGAACCGCCCCCTCACCCGGCTCCGGCTAAGCTCAGCCTTCGGCTTCGCTAAGCCTGCGCTGCGTGAGGGGGCAGGTCGTTTCGAAGTCGAAGGCTGCCGCAACGAGCGGTGATCGCTCGATGTCAGCTTTCCGCAGGTTGGCCGGGCGGCCGGCCCCTTATTGCAGCAGCTTGCTCCACCAGCCGCGGCGCTTCGGCCGGTCGGCCTGGTCGCTGACCTCGGCCGGCGGCAGGTCGCTCTCCGGCGCATCGGCAGCGTCGTCGTCGCCTTCGCCATTGGCGGGCACGGCATGCAGCTCGGCCGCTGACGGGCTCTCGGGCGGCAGGACGGGCTCGACGCTCTCCACAGACGCGGTCGGCGTCGGCTCGGCTTCGCCGGCGGCGGTGTCGTCCGCCGGGGCTTCCGCCTCGGCGGGGCTGCCGGCTTCGCTGGCCGCGCCCTTGCTGCGGCGGCGCGGCTGGCGGCGACGCGGCGCGGGCTTGTCGTCGCCCGCCGCTTCACTGTCGGCCTTCGCCTTGGCGCTGCGGCTGCGCCGCGTGCGCTTGGGCTTCGGCGGTGCGCTCTCCTCGGTCTCGTCGCTCGGCGCCGCGTCGGCGTCAGCGCTCTCGGCGTTCGCGGCCGGGCTTTCGCTCACCGCCTCGTCTGCTGCATCGCTGTCGGTCTCGTCGGCCGACTCGCTCGCGGTCTCCAGGCCGGCCTCGGCCCCGGCCTCCGCCCCGGCCTCCGCTGTGCCCTCGCCGCGGCGGCGCGAGCGCCGGCGGCCGCCACGCCGACCGCGGCGCCGGCGAGACCGGCCCTTGCCGTCCTCCTGGCTCCGCTCGTCGCCGGCGTCCAGCGCCTCGGTATCCTCGACGTCGCTCTCGGCCGCCTCGGCCTCCTCGGCGTCCGGCTCGGCCGCGCCGTTGCCACGGCGGCTGGTCGGCTGCGACTCCGCCTCGTCGTCGCGGCTGCGCGAGCGCCGCCGCCGGCGCCGCTTGCGGCCTTCCTCCTCCGGGCCCTCGGCCGTGCGGTCGCTGTCGGCCGAGGCGCGCTCGGCGCGCCGGCTCTCGCCGCCGCTGTGCGACAGCTCGAAGGCCGGCGGCACCAGGCCGTCCTCGGCGGCGACCTCGACGGTGAAGCCGTAGCGCTGCTCGATGTCGAGCAGCCGGTCGCGCTTCTGATTGAGGATGTAGAAGCCGACCGAGGTCGGCACCGTCACCACGACCTTGCCGCCGCGCCGGCCCAGGCCTTCCTCCTCGAGCGCCCGCAGCACGTGCAGGGCCGAGGAGTCCGTGTTGCGGATGTAGCCGCGGCCGTCGCAATGCGGGCAGGTCACGGTCGAGCTTTCGAACAGGCTCGGGCGCAGCCGTTGGCGCGACATCTCGAGCAGGCCGAAGGGCGAGATGCGGCCGAGCTGGATGCGGGCCCGGTCCTGGCGCATGGCCTCCTTCAGCCGGCGCTCGACGTCGCGGTTGTGGCGCTGCTCCATCATGTCGATGAAGTCGACCACGACGAGCCCGGCCAGGTCGCGCAGGCGGAGCTGGCGGGCGATCTCGGTGGCGGCCTCGAGGTTGGTCTTGAGGGCCGTCTCCTCGATGTGCCGCTCCTTGGTGGCGCGGCCGGAGTTGACGTCGATGGCGACCAGGGCCTCGGTGGAGTTGAGCACGATGTAGCCGCCGGAAGAGAGCTGCACGGTCGCGCTGTGCATCTCGTCGAGCTGCCGCTCGACCTTGAACTGGCGGAACAGCGGCTGGTCTTCGTCCTTGAAGAGCTGGACCTTGCGCGCGTGGCTCGGCATCAGGCTCTTCATGAAGTTCTTGGCGGTCTTGTAGCCTTCCTCGCCGCCGACCAGGATCTGGTCCATGTCGCGGGTGTAGAGATCGCGCACCGAGCGCATGATCAGGTTGGCTTCCTCGTGGATCAGCGAGGGCGCGTTGGACTGCAGTGTCGCCTCGCGGATCTGGTCCCAGAGGCGCAGCAGGTACTCGTAGTCGCGGCGGATCTCGACCTTGCTGCGCTGGCTGCCGGCGGTGCGCACGATCACCGCCATGCCCTCGGGCACGGAAAGCTCGGAGGTGATCTTCTTCAGGCGCCGCCGGTCGGCGACGTTGGCGATCTTGCGGCTGATGCCGCCGCCCTTGTTGGTGTTGGGCATCAGGACGCAGTAGCGGCCGGCCAGCGACAGGTAGGTCGTCAGGGCCGCGCCCTTGTTGCCGCGCTCTTCCTTGGTGACCTGCACCAGGAGCACCTGGCGGCGCTTGATGACCTCCTGGATCTTGTAGCGGCGGGCCATGATGGCGCGGCGCCGGGCCTCCTCGTCGGCCTCGTCGCCGCCGACGGTCTCGACCTGCGACTCGACCTCGACTTCCTCGAGCTCGCCGCTGCCGTTGCGGGCGGCCCTGGCCTTGCCGTTGGCCCTGGCCGCCGCCGAGCGCGGCGCGGCCGCCTCGGCGTCGCTCTCGTCCTCGTCGCTGTCTTCGTCCTCGGCGCCGTCGTCGTCTTCGGCGGGAGCTTCGTCTTCGGCAGCGGTCTCGCCCTCGGCGGACTCCTCCTCTTCGGTGGCCTCGATCGCCGGCGCGCCGTCCTCGGCCTCGGCGGCCGCCTCGACGGGCGCCTCCTCGTCGGCCTCCGGCTGGGCGCCGTTCTCGGGCGCCGGATCGTCGTCGGCGCTCTCCTTGGCGCGCGCCGCTTCCTCGGCCTTCAGGGCCTCGCGGTCGGCGACCGGGATCTTGTAGTAGTCGGGGTGGATTTCGCTGAACGGCAGGAAACCGTGTCGGTTGCCGCCGTAGTCGACGAAGGCCGCTTGCAGCGAGGGCTCGACCCTCGTGACCTTCGCTAGATAGATGTTGCCTTTGAGTTGTCTGCGGTGGGCGTTCTCGTGGTCGTATTCCTCAAGGCGCGAATTGTTCAGGACCACGACCCGGGTCTCTTCCGGGTCCGTGGCATCGATCAGCATCGTTCTTGACATCAAAGAGAGTCCTCGTGGCGCGCCCGACCGGCGCCGCTGTCGCGGCTGTCCGGGGCGCGTTGTTGACTGTTTCGGTTCGATAAATCATTCCGGCTTCACTCGGCGTTGCGCGTCTCTAATCCTTCGCGTCCTGCCATCTCCCCGTCTGGCCTGTAGGCGTCTCGGCCCATCGGCTTCGACGAGGGGGCGTGGCTGTTGCCCGCCCTGACCGGAAATCACGCGGTGGGACAAAGTCCCTACCTCTGTCCTTCGTTATGCGAACGTTGTGCGGAGGGTCGCTCGCGGAGCCGGGCGTGGCAGAGCCGACGTATCTCCGGCCGGAACGACCGTCGCGACGGACCGGCCCCCCGGGGTCAAGCCCATCGACGCACGCATCGAGGACGCTAAGATAGGGGTAAGGTCCGGGCATCACAATGTCTTTGTCCGACCGCTGGAGGCCGCCTTCGGGCCGCCGGGTGGGAGAAATTGCAGTGGCTCGCCGTCGTCGCCCCGCGTATATCTGGTGGATATAGGCAAGGCTACCGCTAAATGTGGCGAGCTAGAATCGTGCCCCGGACCCTCGTCCTCGTTGCGCTCTGTCTGACTCTGTCCATCGGCGCCGCCCTGGCCAAGCCGGCCATCACGGCGGTGCGACTCGGCGTGCATCCTGAGAAAACCCGCCTGGTCCTGGAGTTCAGCGAGGAGCCGAGCTACCGGATCTTCACCCTGCCGGACCCGGCCCGGGTGGTCATCGACCTGCCGGAGCTCGACTGGCGGGTCGAGCAGGAGTCCCTGCCGCCGACCCAGGGGCTGGTCTCGGCGCTGCGCTACGGCCTTTTCGCGCCCGGCGCCAGCCGCATCGTGCTCGACATCACCCGGCCGATCGGTGTCCAAAATGTACTGGTGCTGCCGCCGCGCGAGGGCTCGGGCCATCGCCTGGTGGTCGACCTGCAGGCGATCACCGCCGAGGCCTTCGCCGATCCGGCCCGCCGGGCGACCTTCACCTCGCGCCGCCCCCTGCCGGCGCCGCGCGCGCCGACCGGGCCGGTGCTGCCGCCCGAGGTCGAGCAGGACGGCGAGACGCCGATCATCGTCGTCGATGCCGGCCACGGCGGCGTCGACCCCGGGGCGATCGGCGCCAGCGGCACCAACGAGAAGACCCTGGCCCTGAGCTATGCCCGGGAGCTGCGCCGCCAGCTCGAAGCCAGCGGCTTCCGCGTGGTGATGACCCGCGACAAGGACGTCTTCCTGCCCCTGCGGCAGCGCTTCCTGATCGCCCAGCGGGCCGGCGCGGAGCTGTTCCTGTCGATCCACGCCAACACGGTGAAGCAGAACCACGTCCGCGGCGCCTCGGTCTACACCCTCTCCGAGAAGGCCTCCGACAAGGAGGCGGCCGCGCTGGCCCGCAAGGAGAACCTCTCCGACATCCTGGCCGGCGTCACCTTCACCGAGCATTCCGAGGACGTGAACAAGATCCTCATCGACCTGGCGCGGCGCGAGACCATGGATCTCTCCTGGACCTTCGCCAGGACGCTGGTCGACGAGCTGGGGCAGACGGTCAGGCTGTTGCGCAACACCCACCGCTTCGCCGGCTTCGCGGTCCTGAAGTCGCCGACCGTGCCCTCGGTCCTGGTCGAGGTCGGCTACATCTCCAACGCCGAGGAGGAGAGGCTCTTGCGTACCGATGCCCACAGGCAGAAGGTCGCGCGCTCGATCGTCGAGGCCGTCGAGGCCTATTTTGGTTGGCTCGACGGTGTCAGACGGTCATAAATCCGCCGTGATCGGGGTGCACGCCCAGCCTACGGGCGGGGGGCACGACAGAGCGGAGCTCGGGCTTTGCTGAGAAAGCTGATCCTGGCCGGTTTCCTCTTGGCCCTGCTGGCCGTCCTGGCCGGCGGCGCGGGCGCCGTCTACGTCCTGCACTATTTCGGCCAGGACCTGCCGGACCACGAGCAGCTCGCCCGCTACGAGCCGCCGACGGTGACCCGCGTGCATGCCGGCGACGGCCGCTTGCTGGCCGAGTTCGCCAAGGAGACGCGGGTCTTCGTGCCGATCGATGCCATGCCGCTGCGCGTGGTGAAGGCCTTCCTCTCGGCCGAGGACAAGAACTTCTACCAGCACCAGGGCATCGACCTGCCCTCGGTGCTGCGCGCGGTGGTCACCAACGTCCGCAACCTGGGCAGCAACCGCCGGCCGGTCGGCGCCTCGACGATCACCCAGCAGGTCGCCAAGAACTTCCTGCTGACCAACGAGGTCAGCTTCGAGCGCAAGATCAAGGAGGCGCTGATCGCCTTGCGGATCGAGAAAGCCTTCCCGAAGGACCGCATTCTCGAGCTCTACCTGAACGAGATCTATCTCGGCTTCCGCTCCTACGGCGCCGCCGCCGCCGCGCTCAACTACTTCAACAAGTCGCTCGACGAGCTGACCATCGGCGAGTCCGCCTACCTGGCGGCCCTGCCCAAGGGACCGAACAACTATCACCCGATCCGCAAGCCAGAAGCCGCGGTGGCGCGGCGCAACTGGGTGATCGGCCGCATGCTCGAGGACGGCCATGTCACGCCGGCCGAGGCCGAGGCGGCCAGGGCCGAGCCGCTGTCCATCAGGGATCGCGGCGAGACCGAGGTCGTGCGCGCCGATTTCTTCGCCGAGGAGGTGCGCCGCGAGCTGATCGAGCTCTACGGCGAGGAGGTGCTCTACGGCGGCGGCCTCTCCGTGCGCACGACGCTGGACCCGGCCATGCAGGTCATGGCCGACAAGGTGCTGCGGCGCGGCCTGATCGCCTACGACCGGCGGCACGGCTGGCGCGGCGCGCTGGCCCAGGTCGATCTCAGCGAAGGCGACTGGCAGCTTCGCCTGGCGGCGGTCGAGCGCCCGCCCGGCGCGCCCGCGTGGTCCCTGGCCGTGGTCCTGGAGGTCGGCAGCAAGGGCGTGGCCATCGGCCTCGAGGACGGCGGCGAAGGCCGCATCCCGATGACCGAGCTGCTCTGGGCCCGGCCCTGGCTGAAGGACCAGCAGGTCGGCGCCAAGCCGCGCCGCCCCGCCGACGTGCTGGCGCGCGGCGACGTGGTCCTGGTCGAGCCGGTCACCGAGACCGCCCAGGGCGAAGCCTACCCGGCGGGCAGCTATGGCCTGCGGCAGCTCCCGGACATCGACGGCGCCCTGGTCGCGGTCGACCCGCACACCGGCCGCGTGCTGGCCATGAGCGGCGGCTTCTCCTACGAGCGCAGCGAGTTCAACCGCGCGACCCAGGCGCTGCGGCAGCCGGGCTCGGCCTTCAAGCCCTTCGTCTACCTGGCCGCGCTGGAGACCAGCCCCCTGACGCCGGCCAGCATCATCCTCGACGCGCCCTTCGTGATCGACCAGGGCGCGGGCCTCGGCAAGTGGAAGCCCTCCAACTACAGCGACCGCTTCTACGGCCCGACCCCGATGCGCATCGGCATCGAGAAGTCACGCAACCTGATGACCGTGCGCCTGGCCCAGACCATCGGCATGGAGCACGTCATCGACTATGCCCGGCGCTTCGACGTCAACGACAACATGCCGCCGCTGCTGTCGGCCTCGCTCGGCGCGGTCGAGACCACCTTGATGCGCCTGACCGCGGCCTACGCCATGCTGGTCAACGGCGGCAAGCGGATCACGCCGAGCCTGATCGACCGCATCCAGGACCGCGAAGGCAAGGCCGTGTTCCGCCACGACGAGCGCGACTGTGCCGGCTGTCGGGTCGAGCGCTGGGCCGAAGGCCCGATGCCGAGGCTGCCCGACGCCCGCGAGCCGGTCGCCGACCCGCGCCATGCCTACCAGGTCGTCTCCATGCTGCAGGGCGTGGTCGAGCGGGGCACCGGCGCCCGCGTGAAGAGAGTCGGCAAGCCGGTCGGCGGCAAGACCGGCACGACGAACGACGCCCTCGATACCTGGTTCGTCGGCTTCTCGCCGGACCTGGCGGTCGGTGTCTTCGTCGGCTTCGACGAGCCGCGCACGCTCGGCCCCAAGGAGACCGGCTCCAGCGCCGCCTCGCCGATCTTCCGGGACTTCATGATGGAGGCCCTGGCCGAGGCGCCGGCCACGCCCTTCCGCGTGCCGCCGGGCCTGAGCCTGGTGCGGATCAACGCCGAGACGGGACAGCCGGCACGCGCCGGCGACGCCAAGGTGATCTGGGAGGCCTTCCTGCCGGGCACCGCGCCGACCGGCGAGGCGACGACCATCGTCGGTGGCGGCATCGGCGGCGGCGGGCTGAACGGCGGCAGCTTCGGCGGCGGCCTCGGTGCCGGCGACAACGGCAGCGGGGGCGTGCCCGGCTCGCTGGGCGAGGGCTCCGACCTGGAGAGCGGCCTCTATTGAGCCGCCCTATCGAGGCCGCGTCTTGAGCCCAAGTATTGAGCGTGGCGCGCCGGCGCGATAGATAGGGCGCCCTGTCAAATCCCTGACCCCTTTGGGAGACCGCGCCATGCGCGCCGAAATCGAGCAGGTCGTCGACGACATTCGCCAGTCGCTCGATCTGCTGAGGAGGCATCTTTGACCTGGAGCGCTCGACCCGCCGGCTCGACGAGCTGAACCAGCGGGCGGAAGACCCGTCGCTCTGGAACGACCCCGAGGAAGCCCAGGCCCTGATGCGCGAGCGCACGGCGCTCGAGCGCTCGCTGGGGGATCTGCAGGACGTCGAGACCAAGCTCGACGACTCCCTGACCCTGCTGGAGCTGGGCGAGGCGGAGGAGGACGAGGCGAGCGTCGCCGAGGCCGAGAAGGACCTGGTCGCGCTCAAGGCCCTGGCCGAGAAGCTGCAGCTCCAAAGCCTGCTGTCGGGCGAGGCGGACGGCAACGATACCTATCTGGAGGTCAACGCCGGCGCCGGCGGCACGGAGGCCCAGGACTGGGCCGAGATGCTGCTGCGCATGTACACGCGCTGGGCCGACGCCCATGGCTACAAGGTCGAGTACCTCGACGAGAGCCCGGGCGAGGAGGCCGGCCTCAAGTCGGCGGCGATCCGCATCGCCGGCCACAACGCCTACGGCTGGCTGAAGACCGAGTCCGGCGTGCACCGCCTGGTGCGGATCTCGCCCTTCGATTCCCAGGCGCGCCGGCACACCAGCTTCGCCAGCGTCTGGGTCTATCCGGTGGTCGACGACAAGATCGAGATCGAGATCGCCGACAAGGACCTGCGGGTCGACACCTACCGCGCCTCGGGCGCCGGCGGCCAGCACGTCAACCGCACCGACAGCGCCGTGCGCATCACCCATTTGCCGACCAACATCGTCGTGCAGTGCCAGAACGACCGCTCGCAGCACAAGAACCGGGCGACGGCCATGGGCATGCTGCGCGCCCGGCTCTACGAGCACGAGCTGCAGAAGCGCGAGGCCGAAGCCCAGGCCGAGGCCGACGCCAAGTCCGACATCGCCTGGGGCCACCAGATCCGCTCCTACGTCCTGCAGCCCTATCAGATGGTCAAGGACCTGCGCACCAACGTCGAGATCGGCAATGCCCAGGGCGTGCTCGACGGCGACCTGGACCGCTTCCTCGAAGCCTCGCTGGCGCGCGGTCTGGAGGGCGGTGTCGGCGAGGGGGCCGAGGCGGAGTAGAGCGTTTTCCGATCGGACGGCACCGGCCCGCTCCCCCCTCCCGGCCACCCAATAGGATACTGCCGTGGGTGGCCGGGAGGGGGAGCGGGCCGGTGCCGTGATTCCGCGTGAGCG
>JANQLT010000073.1 GCA_028280455.1 Kiloniellales bacterium | reverse complement strand
CCTGCGCATCCCTCTCCCCCGTCGGGGGAGAGGGCTGTGGAGGCTTAGCGAAGCCGAAGGCTGAGCTTAGCCGGAGCCGGGTGAGGGGGCGGTTCGTTTCCATGTCGAAGGCGGCCGCGACGAGCGGCGATCGCCGGAGCGTCGCCGGGTCAGCGGAGCGGTGGCGATTCCGCCCAAGCAGGGAAGCTCACATCTAGCCCCGCGTCATGTCGGTCCTGGCCTTGGCCCAGGCGGCTTCGAGGCCGGCGCCGATCGGGTCGCGCAGGGTCGTGCCGAGCACCTGGCGCAGGCCCGCGGCGGTGGTGCCGTCGTAGTCCAGCATCTGGCTGACCAGCTCGGCCGGCGACAGGGTCGAGCGGGCCATGGCGACACCGCTGGCGTGGAAGAGCTGCTTGACGGCGCGCTCGGCCGTGCGCCGCGGGATGGCGTGGGCGACGGCGTGGGCGACCATGCAGTCGGCGAGCTGGGCGACGAAGCCCGGCACCGGGCCGGTCAGGGCCGTGAAGTAGTCGATCTGGTCTTCCGAGGCGACCTCGTCGGCCTGGCCGCAGCACTCGAAGAGGCTCTGCACCGCCGCCCGCTGCGCGCCGTCGACCGCGTCGTTCGCGAACCAGGGCGTGTAGCAGAGGCCGAACTCGGCGGCGACGTTGGGCATGGTGCGGACGATGGCCCGCGCGCCGCAGACCTCGGCGATGCGGCCGATCGAGGCGCCGGCCATGATCGAGATCACCAGCCGCTCGCCGGCCGCGAAGTCCATGGCGCCGAAGTCGGCCGGCGGCACGGCGAGCATGAGGCTGCGGGCCTTGCCGAGCAGGCGCTCGAGATCCGTGGTGACGACGATCTCCGGATGCTCCTCGTAACCGGTCCGCACGCCCGAGCGGTTGGAGACGATCAGCTCGTCGTGGCCGAGCGCGCCGGAGGCCAGGAAGGCCCGCCCGAGCGAACGGCCGAGCCAGCCGGTGCCGCCGATGATGCCGATGGGTGCCAACGCCGCGACGGACATGGCCGTGCCTCCTCCCTGGACTCCGCGCCCGCTCGAGCGCGCTCACGAGAGCCGGGGCAAGCCGCCCGGCAGGAGGATTGTGCCATTGCCGCGCGTCCTCCGTCTTCGGGTCTTGCCGCCCGCGCCGGCCTCTCGTCTAGTCCGATCGGCTAGAACATTTTCCGATCGCACGGCACCGGCCCGCTCCCCCTCCCGGCCAGCCACGGCACTATCCTATTGGCTGGCCGGGAGGGGGAGCGGGCCGGTGCCGTGATTCCGCGTGAGCGGAAAACGCTTTAGCCCACGACCGGGAGACGATCGAAGGCAAGATCAGTCGCGCCCCGCGATTATATCAATTTTTACCTATGTCGAAAATTATAGTCGCGCCTTTGAAGACAGCTCGGCGACCGGCTCGGTCCGGGCACGGCGCCGATATTGCGAAGCGCCGACGTCGAGCGTCAGTCAGTCGGCAAAAGGGCTCCAGCGGAAGGAAAGGCTTGAGCCGTGAAGCCTGAAGCGGAGAAGCGGGCGATACGATCCATCCTGGCGCTGGCAGCGACCGGGGCCTTGACGGTGGGGATCTGCACCGCCGTTCTCTCGACGAGCCTCTTCCTCGATCGGGTCAAGGACGGCGCGCGCGCGAGGATCGCCCACGCGGCCGACATCGGCGCGATCTCGGTCGGCGAGTTCCTGCGCCGCTCCACCGACATCGTCTGGCAGGTCACCAGCCGGTCGAGGGCGCGGAAGCTCCTGGCGGCCTGGAACGCCGGCGCCATCGAGGCCGACGAGTACCGAAGCCAGACCGAGAAGATCCTGGGCGACGCCCTGGTGCGCTCCGAGGACCTGCGCGCCATCACGCGCCTGGACAAGAGCTACCGAGCGGTCGCCTCCGTCGGCGAGAGGATCCCGGAGCACCTCATGCCGGCCGTCGGCGCGCTTGACGGCGAGGCGCTCGTCGCCGGGCCCTACGAGATCGAGGGCGCGGCCCGCGTCGTCGTGGCGGCGCCCATCATCGACAATCAAGGCGAGCAGATCGGCGTCGACGTCACCCTGTTCAGCCTGGAGCCCATGGCGCGTCTGCTGGCACCGGGCAGCGAGCATGACGACGCCCGATGGGAACTGAACCACTATCTGGTCGTCTCGAAGGATGGCACGCGCCTCTACTACGCCCCGACGCCCGGCCGAAAGCACCCGATCGCGACCATCGGCGCCTACGATCTCCTGGGCAGCCGCGGCGACGTCGCGGCCCTCGACAGCTTTCACGACACGATACTCACCGTCGAGGAGTTCGTCTTCGCCGCGCGCCCGGTCGAGGGCAGCGACTGGCTGGTCCTGGTCCGAAAGTCGACGAGCAATCTCTACGGCGACGTCTACCGGGACACCGCGGTGGCGTCCCTGGCGGCGCTTGTCCTCTCGGGCATCGGCGCTTTCGCCCTATTGCTCTTGATCCGCCGTTCGGCCCGCACCCTATTGAATCAACTGGGCGGCCTGAGAACCGACATCCAGGCGAGCAATACAAGATACGCCGACCTCATCGAGGGCTCGATTCAGGGCATCCTCGTCCATCGCCATTTCCGGCCCCTACTGTTCAACAAAGCCTGGCTGGACCTCCACGGGCTCACCGTCGAGGAAGCGACGAACCTGGAGTCCATCGAGGTCCTTGTGGCGCCCGAAGAACGGGCCCGCATCGCGAAGTACAGAGACGACCGCATGGAGGGTCGGCCGGCGCCCGAGCGCTACGAATACCGGGCGTTGAGGAAGGACGGTCGCAGCTTCTGGGTGGAAAACTCGGTGCGCATGATCGCTTGGAACGACGGCCCAGCGATCCAGATGACCATCGCCGACATCACGGAGCGGAAGCAACGCGAGGCGATGGAGGCCAATCAACGCAGCGAGCTCGAGTCGCTCGTCCAGCAGCGCACCGCGGAGATCGAGGAGAAGTCGCGAAGCTTGGAAGCGGCCCTGAAGAAGGAACGCGAATACAACAACATGATGGAACAGTTCGTGGCGATGGCTTCGCACGAGTTCCGCACGCCCCTGACCATCATCGACAGCGTCTCCCAGCGCTTGTTCCGGCGCGCGGAGCGGATGGAGCCCGGCGACATCGCCAAAGCGGCGGCCAAGACCAGGAGCGCGGTCCAGCGAATGCTGATGCTGATCGAGAGCCTGCTGAGCTCGGCGAGCATGGACGCCGGCAAGTTCAAGATGAACCCCGGCCCCTGCTCCTTGGCGGACATCGTCACGGAGGTCTGCAAGCGAGAGAGCGAGGTGGCTTCCGATCACAACATCGACGTTCGGCTCGTCGATCTGCCGGAGCAGATCCTCGGCGACGCCAACATGCTCCAGCAGGCTTTCTCGAACCTGCTGTCGAACGCGGTCAAGTATTCGCCGGAGAGCCCAAACGTCGAGGTCACGGGCCTGGTCAAGGGCTCCCGCGTCATCATCGCCGTGACGGACCACGGCGTCGGCATTCCCGAGGAGGAGCAATCGAAGCTCTTCGAGCGCTTCTTCAGGGCCAGCACCTCGAGCGGAATCGCCGGCACGGGCATCGGCCTGAACCTGACGGCCCAGATCATCGAGCTGCACGGCGGCCGCATCGAAGTCGAGAGCAAGGAAGGCGAGGGCTCGACCTTCGTCGTCTATCTGCCGATCCGCGAGGCGCAGATGTCGCAGACCTCGTCCTTCGCCGCGGGAAGAGACGGCGGTAGGACTCAAGCGGCCGCAGCACCCGCATAGACAAGGAGTCGATCAGGAAAGCCCCATGGCCAAGATCCTTTGCGTCGAAGACGAAGCGGACATCAGGTCCGAGATCGTTGAGGAGTTGCTCGACTGCGGCTACGAGGTCGAGCAGGCCTGCAACGGCCTGACCGGTCTGAAGGCCGCCGTAGAGTTCCGACCCGACGTGATTCTCTGCGACTGCCTGATGCCGGCCATGACCGGGCCCGAGATGATCGCGGCGCTTCGACGCGACCACCCGGAACTCCGGGCCACGCCCTTCGTCTTGATCTCGGCCTACACGGGAGAGCGGCACCTGGCGGACGCCAAGGCCGCCGGGGCCGCCGCCTGCCTGACCAAGCCCATGGACTTCGACGAGCTGGAGTCGATCCTGGCGCAGCTTCTCCACGCCCCGCAGAGCCCGGCCGCAAGACCGGAACGGGCCGACGGATCGGCGCCCTCAGCCCGTTGAGCACGCCATGGCCAAGATCCTGTGCATCGAAGACGAGGAGGACATTCGACAGGTTCTGGTCGAGGAGCTGATCGACACGGGCCATGAGGTCGCCGAGGCGGCCAACGGCAAGCTCGGCCTGGAGGCCATACTGCAGCAGAAGCCGGACCTGGTCGTGTCCGACATCTCCATGCCGGTCATGAGCGGCCACGACCTGCTGAAAGAGCTGCGCGCCAACCATCCCGATCTGGCGGACATGCCCTTCATCTTCCTGTCGGCGCTCGCCGACCGGAACCACATCCTGGAGGGCAAGAAGCTCGGCGCCGACGACTATCTGACCAAGCCCATCGACTTCGAGCTGCTGTTCGCCACGATCGACTCTCGCCTACAGCAAGTGCAGCGCATGAACGCTCTCAAGGAAGAGCAGTTCGTGAAGATCTATCGCTCCTTCACCGAGCACGGCAAAGAGGACGAGGCGACCGGCCGGCCGGCGGCCCGGGAAGCGGATCGCGGCGGGCCAGGCGCCGGGACGGCTTCGACGGGGGCCGCCGCCGCCACCGCTCCCGCGGTCCCCACGAGCACCCGCGTGCTCGAGGCGATGGCCAAGCGCTCCGGTGGCCGGGTTCTCGCCGGGCAGATCCAGATCCTCGGCCTGGACGAGATCAAGGCGGCTCTGGGTGATCGCTGGTCGCGTTGCTACGAGCAGGTTCGGGCGCTGGCGGAATCGGCGATCCGAAAGCGCCTGTCGAACGAGGACGTCTTCGAGTACCTGCCGGACCAGCGATTCCTGATCTGCTTCGGCTCCCTCGACCAGGCCGAAGCCGCCGCCAAGGCGCAGACGATCGCCCGGGAGATCCGCAGTCTCATCCTGGGCCGCGACGACATCGATCCGGACATGAGGACCCACTGCGAGATCGCCGCGGAGGTCCACGAGGTCGGGGCGAGCCCCGCCGAGATCGAGAGCGTCGACGATGTCGTCAACATGGTCGCGACTCGCGTGGAGCAGGCCGCGCAGCAGTCCCGACAGCGCGAGGGCACGACCATCGCCCGGATGGTGAGGACCGGCGTCCTTCAACAGATTGCCATCGTCACGGCCAGCGGCGCGCCGACGCCGCTCGCGATCGCCGGATTCGATGCCAAGAGCCGGGTCGACATCCGGGCGCTGCGCAACGCGCGGCCGAGCAGCGACGAGCTGGAGGCCGAGCTCGACATCTTGAGGCTGGGCAAGGCCTCCGAGGCGATCTGCAAGACCGCCCATCTATCGCGCCCCGTGCTCTTCGTCGACATCTCCTACACGACCCTGGAGTCCCGGCGCTTGCTGGGCCGTTACCTCAAGGTCTGTGCGTCGCTGTCGGAGGCGACGGTCGGCCGTATGGTCCTGAACGTCCGCGGCATGCCGCGCGGTGTCGTCACGTCACGCAGCCTGCCCCTGCTCAACCCGATCCGTCAGTACTGCCGCCAGGTCGCCCTCGAGCTGCCCGCCCTGACGCTCGGCACCATAGACCCCGGGACCTTGCGGACACCGATTCTCACCGGCCGATACCACACTCTCCTGTCCAGCGCCGAAGGTGTCGGCGAGCCCATCAAGCGCGCCATGGCAGAAATCAGGGCCAAGAAGGCCAGGCTGCTCGTCCACGACGTGCCGGGCATCGCGGAGGCCGCCCTGCTCCTCGAGCAAGGCGTGGACTTCATCGCCTACAGCCTCGATTGACGGCTCGATCGGCACCCGATTGGCGCCTCGATTGACGAGGGCGCGCCGGATCGCCCAGGCTCGAGCTCCCGACAGGAGGAGCGAGCCATGACAAGCTTCGAACGCCTCTTCTACGCCGTGACGGCCTGCGCGCTTTGGGCCGTGGTCATAAGCGACCTGGTCGAGCTGCCCGGCGCCCAGGCCCAGGCCCAGAGCGTGCGGCCTGCCGACCGCTTCATGAGCGAGCTCTTGTACGAGATCGCCGCCAAGGCCGGCCGCGGCGAAGCGCTGGGTGATCTGAAAGGCTACGACGAGCTGGAAGCCCGTCTACAGGGGATCCTGAGCCGCGTGGTGCAATCCATGCCGCAAAGCGACGGCGGCGTCAGCCGCCAGGAGATCCGCTCGGCGCTGACCTCGTGCCGGCTGATCGGCACGATCTCGCGGCAGGCCGGACACTTGGACGCCCGGCTGAGTTGCTGAGCGTGCCCTGCTCGCACGGACTGGCACCTGTCCACTCGCCTGGTAGCGCTCAGGCGATCGCCGCTCGTGGCTGTAGCCGTCGACATCGAAACGAACTGCCCCCTCACCCAGCTCCGGCTAAGCTCAGCCTTCGGCTTCGCTAAGCCTACACGTCCCTCTCCCCCGTCGGGGGAGAGGGTTGCGCAGGCTTGGCGAGGCACAGCCGAGCCTTAGCCGGAGCTGGGTGAGGGGGCAGGTCGTTTCTTCCTGGTAGCGGGCCAGTGCCGACCTCTGCGGGAGCAGGCAAGGGTCAGCCGTAGCGGTGCAGGCCGTTGCCGTTGTCGCGTAGCCAGCGGCGGGCGCCGTCCATGTCGTCGGTCAGCTTGGCGACCAGCGACCAGAAGCGGGGGCCGTGGTGCAGGTGTTTCAGGTGGGCGACCTCGTGGGCGACCACGTAGTCGAGCACCGGCTCGGGCGTCAGGATCAGCCGCCAGGAGAAGTTCAGCCTGCCTTCGCTGTTGCAGCTTCCCCAGCGGCTGCGCGTGTCGCGCAGCGTCATGCCGGTGATAACACGCTCGATGCGCGCCGCCTTGTCGTGGGCCCGCTCGGTGATCTCGGCGCGGGCCTCGCGCTTCAGGAAGTCGGCCACCCGGCGCGGCAGATAGTCGAGAAAGCCGGAGACCCGGATCTCGCCGGCCTCGCGCCAGGTGCCACGGCGCGCCTCGGGCAGGTGCCGGATGACGTGCTCTTCGCCGAGCAGCGGCAGGACGGCGCCGGGCGCGAAGGGCACGCGCGGCGGCAGGTCGGCGAGCTGGCGCGCCATCCAGCGGGCCTTCTGCCGCGCGAAGCCGAGCCCCTCTTCCAAAGCGGCGCCGCGCGGCAGCACCAGGGTGAAGCGTCCGGCGGCCGGCTCCAGGCGCAAGGTGATGCGCCGCGCGCGCGCGTCGTGCAGCAGGTCGAGCGGAATCTCCCGCCCCTGCGGACACAAGATGCTGGAGGCTTTCCCGTTCGGCGTCATCCCTGTCCTATAGGCGGGCCGCTCGCGCCGGGGCAAGCGCTTGACGAGCGCCGCCGGTCTGGCGCAGCGCGGTGATGTCGAAGCCCGGCGGCAGGGCGGCGTCGAGCCAAGTGTCCAGCGCACAACCGACGATGAGCTCGACGAACGGCGTCCAAGCCGCGCGCCGTCAACGAGCTGCCGCGCGGAACAGCTTCATGCGCTCGGTCCAGGCGGCGGCCACCAAGGCCGCCAGCCCGAGCGCGCAGAAGCCGCCGACCAGGGGCAGGACCGTGCCGTCGTACATCTGGCCGATCAGCCAGCCGAAGGGCAGCGAGATGAGCGTGGAGATCGCCCCGACCAGGGCGGCGCCCAGGCCCGCTATGTGCCCCAAGGGCTCCATCGCCAGGGCGTTTAGGTTGCCGAACAGCAGACCGACGCAGAAGAAGGCGGAGAGCTGCCAAGCCAGGAACAGCGCGATGGAGGGCTGCCCGCCGAGCACCTGGAACAGGGCGAGGAAGACGCCGCTCAAGAGGATCAGGCCGACGAGCGCCGCGTGGGTCAGAAGGCGCATGCCCCAGCGCATGACCAGCATCGAGTTCAAGAGAGAGGCGGCACCGAGCGCCAACGCCGCCACCCCGAAGTAGATAGCGAAGAGGTCCCCGACGTTCAGCGCGTCCTGGAAGATCTGGCGGGCCGCGCCCAGGTAGGACAGGAAGGCGCCGAAGATGAAGCCCATCGACAGCGTGTAGCCGAGCACGACGCGGATCGACAGGACCTCGATGCAGCCCGCGACCAGGCTCCCAGCGGTCAGGGCGCGGCGATTCTCGGGCGCCAGGGTCTCCGGTTGGCGAAAGCCGAACCAGAGGGCGGCGGCGACGGCCATGACCAGCAGGACGACGAAGGTGTATTGCCAGGGCAGGAAGAAGATCACGCCCTGGCCGATCGAGGGCGCGAGGGCCGGCACCAGAATGAAGACCGACATGATGACCGACATGATCCGGGCCATGGCGCGTCCCGCGTAGCCGTCGCGCACGAGGGAGATGCAGACGACGCGCGGCGCCGCCGCACCGACCCCCTGCAGGACCCGGCCGATCAGCATGACGGTCAGATCCGTCGCGACGATCGACAGCAGACAGCCGGCGATGAAGACGGCATAGCCGGCGAAGATCACCGGCCGCCGGCCGTAGGTGTCGGAGAGCGGCCCGACGATGAGCTGTCCGACGGAGAAGCCCAGAAACAGCGACGTCACCACCAACTGGGCGTCGTTCGGATCGTCGACCCTGAGATCGTCCCCGATCATCGAGAGGGCGGGCAGCATGACGTCGGTCGCCATCGCGACGATGGAGATCATGAAGGCCAGCAGGACGATGAACTCGCCGAGCGGCAGGGTCCGGGCCGGTTTGAACATGCCGCCCAAGAACGCGAAAGCGGGCGTCTTGGCAATATCCCTGCGGTGGTAGGGACTCGCGGTCGAAAGAGCCGTCCGCGCCGGGCGCCCGGGCCGGGCGGGGACCGGCGCGGGCGTCTCGGGCGGCGTCAGGCCGGATCAGGCCGGATCAGGCCAGACTAGGCGAGCTCGGCTTCCTGGTTGAGGAGACGGTCCTTGCGCTGGGTGCCCCACCGGTAGCCCCCGAGGCCGTCGTCGGCGCGGAGCGCGCGATGACAGGGGACGACCAGGGCGACCGGGTTGTTGGCGCAGGCCTGGCCGACGGCGCGCTGCGCCTTGGGCTCGCCCATGGCCGCGGCGATCTCCGCGTAGCTGCGGGTCTCGCCGGCCGGGATCGCCCGCAGCTCCTGCCAGACCCGGCGCTGAAAGGCCGTGGCCCGGATGTCGAGCGGCAGGGCGATGTCCGGACATTCGCCGGCCAGGTAGGCGAGGATCGCCTGCACCGAGGGCGCGATCGCCGCGTCGTTGCGGACGATGGCCTCGGCGCGCGGGTACTCCCGGCGGAGGTTCGCCTCCAGCGCCTCGTCGCTCTCGGCCAGGCTGACGAAGCAGATGCCCTTGGCCGTCGCCGCCACCAGCAGGCGGCCGAGGGGCGAATCGACGATGGCGTAGGTTATGTGGGCGCCCTTGCCGCCCTTGGCGTAGGAGGCCGGGGTCATGCCGAGCTGCAGGTTGGAGCGCTCGTAGACCCGGCTCGAGGAGCCGTAGCCGGAGCCGTAGGTGGCGCCGGCGATCGATTCGCCGTTGCGCAGGCGCTCGCGGAAGCTGGCGCTGCGCCGCGCGTCGGCGTAGTCGCGCGGCGAGACCCCCATGCACTTCTTGAAGATGCGCTGCAGGTACCAGGGGCTCAGCTCGACGGCCTCGGCCAGCGCGGCGAGGGTCACCGGCTCGCCCTCCTGCTCGTCGATCATTCCACAGACCCGCTCGACCAGCGCCAGTTGCCGGCGGCTGGGCCGCGCCTTGGCGCGCTTGCGGGTCTTGGCCGGTATCGGCATGGGGGCGATCTCCTCCGCCACGGCGGCGTCGCTGACTAGGGCTTCCATGGTCTCGGCTCCTCGCTGCGTTCGCTTCTAGCATAAGGATCTAGCGGTCGGGCCGGACGACCTCTATCCGAATGTTGCGCGCATCGGCGAAGGCCCTGACGGGGCCCGAAAGGGACGGGAACCGGAGATTTCCCTGAATCTAGCGATCTCCGTCACATAACTGTAACATAAACGCCATAAGACCCCCGGCAGGCCGCCCTTTCACAGGCGGGGCGACCGCCATCCGGTCAAAGAAACCCTAGGGAGAGCGAGACATGCAGCTCACTTCGAGACAGGCGCTCCGGGCCGCCCTGACGACGGCCGTTTTCCTCGGCAGCGCGGCGCCGGCCCTGGCCGCCACCGAGATCCACTGGTGGCACGCCATGGGCGGCGCCTTGGGCGAGCGGGTCGCCGACATCGCCGCCGGCTTCAACGCCACCCAGTCCGACTTCAAGGTCGTGCCGACCTACAAGGGCAACTATACCGAGAACATGACGGCCGGCATCGCCGCCTTCCGCTCCGGCAAGCCGCCCCACATTCTGCAGGTCTTCGAGGTCGGCACCGCGACCATGATGGCCGCCAAGGGCGCCATCAAGCCGGTCTACGAGCTGATGGAGGAGTCCGGCGAGGCCTTCGATCCGGCCGCCTACCTGCCGACCGTCACCGGCTACTATACCGACCCGGAGGGCAACATGCTCTCCATGCCCTTCAACTCCTCGACGCCGGTGCTCTACTACAACAAGGAAGCCTTCGAGAAGGCCGGCCTCGACCCCGACAGCCCGCCGCAGACCTGGCCCGAGGTCGCCGAGGTGGTCAAGAAGACCCAGGCCGCCGGCTATCCCTGCGGCCTGACCACGGCCTGGCAGTCCTGGGTCCAGCTCGAGAACTTCTCGGCCTGGCACAACGTGCCGATCGGCACTCAGGCCAACGGCTTCAAGGGCCTCGACACCGCGTTCCAGGTCAACGGCCCGGCGCACGTGAAGCACATCCAGGCCCTGGCCGACTGGTCCAAGGACAACGTCTTCAAGTACGGCGGCCGGCGCGGCGACAGCCAGGCGCTCTTCACCCAGGGCGAGTGCGTGATGTACACGCAGTCCTCGGCCGGCTACGCGGGCATCAAGAAGACCGCCGGCTTCGACTTCGGCACCGGCATGCTGCCCTACTGGCCGGACGTCTCCGGCGCGCCGCAGAATACCATCATCGGCGGCGCCACCCTCTGGGTCTTCACCGGCCACAACGAGAACGACTACAAGGGCGTGGCCCAGTTCTTCACGTATCTCTCCTCGGCCGAGGTGCAGGCCGAGTGGCACCAGGGCACCGGCTATCTGCCGATCACCTTGGCGGCCTACGAGCTGACCAAGAAGCAGGGCTTCTACGACGCCAACCCCGGCACCGAGACGGCCCTCAAGCAGATGACCCTGAACCCGCCGACCGAGAACTCCCGCGGCCTGCGCTTCGGCAACTTCGTGCAGATCCGCGACATCTTCAACGAGGAGCTCGAGGCGGTCTGGGGCGGCGACAAGTCGGCCCAGGAAGCCCTCGACACCGCCGTGGAGCGCGGTAACAAGCTGCTGCGGCGCTTCGAAAAGGCGAACAACTAGCTCTTGACGGGGAAAGCGGTGAGCCTTGCGTCCTATCGGATGCAGGGCTCACCGGCTCGGGCCTAGCAGCGACAGCCGGCGAACGACGGCCTTATCACCCTTCGCCAAGCTCAGGGTGAGGAAACGCGGCAACCGGCAAAGCCAAGCTCAAGCATCCTCACGCTGAGCCTGTCGAAGCGCGAGGATGCGTCTGGCATCGCTAGCCCGGCAAAGAGGGGGCACCGGCTGGCATCACGCCATGGAAAAGCGCGTCGTCTTCAAGCACCCGGTCCTGCCCTATCTGCTGCTGGCGCCGCAGATCGTCATCACGCTGGTGTTCTTCATCTGGCCGGCGATGCAGGCCATGAAGCAGTCGCTGATGGTCGAGGACGCCTTCGGCCTGTCCAGCGAGTTCGTCTGGTTCGACAACTTCGTCGTGCTCTTCGAGGACCCGCTCTATCTCGAATCGCTCTGGATCACCGCGGTCTTCAGCGTCTCCGTCGCGGCCCTGGCATTGTCCGGCGCGCTCTACCTGGCGGTGCAGGCCGATCGTGTGATCAATGGCGCCCTCGTCTATCGCACCCTGCTGATCTGGCCCTACGCCATCGCGCCGGCGGTCGCCGGCGTGCTCTGGCTGCTGCTCTTCAACCCGACGCTCGGCGTGCTGCCCTACCTGATGCGCGGCATCGGGCTCGACTGGAACCACCACGTCAACGGCGACCAGGCCATGGCCCTGGTGGTGATCGCCGCCGCCTGGAAGCAGCTCCCCTACAACTTCCTGTTCTTCCTGGCCGGCATGCAGGCGATCCCGAGGTCGCTGATCGAGGCCGCGGCGATCGACGGCGCCGGGCCGATGCGCCGCTTCTGGACCGTGGTCTTCCCGCTGCTGACGCCGACCACCTTCTTCCTGCTGGTGATCAACGTCGTCTACGCCTTCTTCGACACCTTCGGCATCATCCACGCGGTGACCAGCGGCGGCCCGGCGGGGGCGACCAACATCCTGGTCTACAAGGTCTTCAACGACGGCTTCATCGGCCTCGACCTGGGCGGCTCGGCGGCGCAGTCGGTGGTGCTGATGGGCATCGTCATCACCCTGACGGTGATCCAGTTCCGCTACATCGAGCGCAAGGTGCACTACTGATGGCCGGCGCGCGTCACGGGGTCGGGGGACGCTGATGGTCGAGAGCCGGCGCTGGCTGATCTGGCTGACCCACGGCATCCTGCTGCTGGGCGTCGCCGTCGTCGCCTTCCCGATCTACGTCACCTTCGTCGCCTCGACCCACAGCCTGCAGGACGTCGTGCAGTCGCCCATGCCGGTGCTGCCCGGCGGCGAGCTCGTCGCCAACTACCTGCAAGCCCTCGCCGAGGGCCTGGGCGAAGGCGCCGGCACTCAGTCGATCGGCGCCGGGCGCATGATGCTGAACAGCCTGGTCATGGCCCTCGGGATCGCCTTCGGCAAGATCGCCATCTCGATCATCGCCGCCTTCGCCATCGTCTACTTCCGCTTCCCCTTCCGCATGGCGGCCTTCTGGCTGATCTTCTTCACGCTGATGCTGCCGGTCGAGGTCCGCATCCTGCCGACCTACCAGGTGGTCGCCGACCTCGGCATGCTCGACTCCTACGCCGGTCTGACCATCCCGCTGATCGCCTCGGCCACCGCCACCTTCATGTTCCGGCAGGTCTTCCTGGCCGTACCCGACGAGCTGACCGAGGCGGCGCGGATCGACGGCGCGGGGCCCCTGCGCTTCTTCTGGGACGTGCTGCTGCCGCTGTCGCGCACCAACATCGCGGCGCTCTTCGTCATCCTCTTCATCTACGGCTGGAACCAGTACCTCTGGCCGCTGCTGATCACCACCGACCAGTCCCTGCTGACCATCGTCATCGGCATCAACCGCATGCTCGAGGTGGGCGACGATCAGGCCGAATGGCAGATCGTCATGGCCACCACCATGCTGGCCATGATCCCGCCGATCCTGGTGGTGGTCGCCATGCAGAAGCTCTTCGTCAAGGGACTGGTGGAGACGGAGAAGTAGATCCCATGGCGAAAGTCTCACTCCGATCCGTGCGCAAGAGCTACGGCGCCACGAAGGTGATCCACGGCGTCGATTGCGAGATCGCCGACGGCGAGTTCCTGGTCGTGGTGGGCCCGAGCGGCTGCGGCAAGTCGACCCTGCTGCGCATGGTCGCCGGCCTGGAATCGATCACCGAGGGCGAGATCGCCATCGGCGAGCGGGTGGTCAACGCCCTGGAGCCGGCCGAGCGCGACATTGCCATGGTGTTCCAGAACTACGCGCTCTATCCGCACATGTCGGTCTTCGACAACATGGCCTACGGCCTGAAGATCCGCCGCCTCTCCAAGGACGAGATCCGCCGGCGCGTCGAGGAGGCGGCCGGCATCCTCGAGCTCGGCGCCCTGCTCGACCGCAAGCCGCGCCAGCTCTCCGGCGGCCAGCGCCAGCGCGTCGCCATGGGCCGCGCCATCGTGCGCGAGCCCTCGGTCTTCCTGTTCGACGAGCCGCTGTCGAACCTCGACGCCAAGCTGCGGGTGCAGATGCGCGTCGAGATCAAGCGCCTGCAGGAGCGCCTCGGCATCACCTCGCTCTACGTCACCCACGACCAGGTCGAGGCCATGACCCTCGGCCACCGCCTGCTGGTGCTGAGCGAAGGCGTCGTCGAGCAGCTCGGCGCCCCCATCGAGCTTTACGAAAAGCCCGCGACCCGATTCGTCGCCGGCTTCATCGGCTCGCCCTCGATGAACTTCCTGGAGACCAAGCTGACCGACGACGGCCGCCATGTCGTCCTGCCCGGCGGCGACACCTTGGCGCTGGACGGCGCAGCCGCCGCCGCCAACGGGACCTCACCCGGCCGTCCCGTCACCCTCGGCATCCGCCCCGAGCACTTGGAGATCGTCGAGGAGTCCCGCGCCAGCGCCCACCTCACCGTCGAGCTGGTCGAACAGCTCGGCGCCGACAGCCTGATCCACGGCCGCCTCGGCGACGAGTCCGGCCCGGCCATGACGGTGCGGCTGCAGGGCATCCACGCGCCGGGCAGCGGCGAGAGCCTGCCGCTGCTGGCGATGCCGGCGCATATTCACTTGTTCGATCCGGAGTCTGGGGTGCGGGTCTAGGTATTGCGACCTAGCGGCTCGCACGCGCCATCCAATCAATAGGCCTCGGGCGTGAACGGACTCATGGCTCGGGTCGCGCTAGTGGCAGTGCACTTCGCCGGTCTTGTGGTTCTTGTGGCAGCACTGGCCTGGCGGTGAGCTCTTCCGACATCCGCCGCCGTGCTCGACGGTTTCGGATTCCAAGCTTGGCGCCCAGAGCGACACGGGCGTGGCGTGCTGGCTTCCCAGCATCAGGAACGCCGCGAAAGCGGCCGCTGTCAGAACAGGCATGGCCTTGCTTCTTCAGAACGGTTCTTGTCCGACGATTTTGAGGGGAATTATGGTGATATCAGCACAATCCGGAGTCAATGCATCGACCGCTTGATCTGCTCCACAAAGAACCGCCGAAACACCGAGAGAGGATCGCGCCAAGCATCCATGCCTGCGCGATGACCCTTGCCCTCTAGCCACTACCACCGGGCGGCGCCTAGACTACCCACGCTAGGCTAAGCCGAGCCCATTGCCACGACGGCCGATAGTCAGAAGAGAACAATTTGGGAGGAGAGCATGTCGCATAGGTACAGCGGAGGCTGCGATCACTGCCATACGCATTCGGACAAGGACCCGGTCGACAACCACACCTGCCATTGCTCGGTCTGCAAGCGGGTGACGGGGCAGGACACGACCCACGTGGTCTTCTTCAAGCACGGCGATTTGGCCGTGGACAATCTCGACGGCCTGAACCGGCAGCCCTTCAACGCTCAGAACCCGGACGGGCCCCTCGAGCTTTGCACCTGCGGGGACTGCGGCGCGCCGATCATGCTCGACGACAAGGAGCGCCGGATCCGGGCGATCGTGCCGAACCTCATGGGCTTCGATCCGGCCAGCCTGCCGGCGACCTATCACGCCTTCTACGACCCGGCCAGCGGCGCCCCGGCGCCGAGCGACGGCATGCCGGTGCATGCGGGCTTCCGGCCGGATTTCGAGTGGCCGGCACCGTCCTGATCTAGAGGCCGAGTTGCCTATCGAGCGCTGACGGCAGGCGGTACATGACCGCCGCCTAGCGGTGGCCTGTTGCGTCCTCGGACAGACGGCCGGCAAAGGTGAAGGCCGCTATCGCCGTTCGGATTCGACACGGATGAACACGGATGGACACGGATGAACACGGATGGACACGGATAACCAATAGAACCCAAAGTCAGGTCTGACTTTTTGTTATCCGTGTCCATCCGTGTTCATCCGTGTCGAAAAGCAGTCCGCTCCGGCAGGCTCGGACGTCGTCATCGACACAGTTGTTGACGACAGGAGTCTGTCGAGTCTTGGCCGAGAGGCCTGCCGGCTCAGGAGCCGAGCTGCTCTTGCAGGCGTTCGGCGATCTGCTCGGCGGTCGCGTCGTGGCTCAGGTGGGTCAGGTAGGCGCCCTCGGCGTCCATCAGGTAGATGAAGCCGGAGTGGTCGACGAGGTAGTCCGAGGCGGAATCGCTCTCGGCCTTGCGGTAGTAGACCCGGTAGGCCTTGGCGGCCTCGGCGACCTGCTCGTCGCTGCCGGTCAGCGCGACCAGCCGCTCGTGGAAGTGCTCGGCGTAGGCGGCCATGGTCTCGACCGTGTCGCGCGCCGGGTCGACGGTGATGAACAGCGGCACCACCGGCGCCGCCAGCGCAGGCTCGCGCTCGGCCAGCAGCTCCAGGCCCTGGCTCATGGCCAGCAGCGAGGTCGGGCAGATGTCCGGGCAATAGGTGTAGCCGAAGTAGATCAGCATCGGCCGGCCGAGGAACTCGGCCGAGCTGCGGATCTCGCCGGCCTGGTCGACCAGCTCGAAGGGGCCGCCGATCGCCGCCGTGCCGCTGCTGCGGACGACCTGGACCGGCGACTCGGACGACTGCCACCGCCAGAGCGCGAAGCCCAGGAGCAGGACCGAGAGGCCGAAGGCGAAGACGAGGAGGCTGCGGGCGAGCTGAGAGTTCGGCATGGCCTGAATATGGCGTGCGCCACCGGCTCCTGCCAGCCCGGCGCGGCGCTTCACGACAAATTCAAGCGGCCAGCATCAAGGCGACCAGGATCAGGGCCACGGCGACGAGCTGCACCAGGTTGATCGCCATCGACAGGCGATGCAGCAGGCGAAAGCGCTCGCCATGGGGGTTCACCGCGCCGCCTATTCCGCCACTCACTTCACCACTGGGACCTTCGAGCGCCAGCGCGCGCAGGCCGTCGATCTTCGGCAGCAGGACGAGACCGCCGTAGCCGAAGCCGAAGGCGACGAGCAGCAGGATCGCGCCCTCCAGGGGCCGCGGCCAAAGCGCCAGGAGCCCGGCCAGTCCGGCCAGGGCGTAGCCGGCCATGTAGTAGGCCGGGAAGACCTGGCGCAGGAAGGCGCCGGCCGCCTCGCGCGACAGGTGACGGAAGGTCAGCGGGGTGAACAGCAGGGCGAAATAGACCATGCCGCCGAACAGCAAGGCGGCGGTCAGGGCCGAGAGCAGAGTCAGGTTCAACCAATCGAAGATCATGCCTCCCCTATGGCGCGGATCGGCTGCGCTGTCGAGCGCGAGTCGCTCGGCCCGTGACCAAAAAAGGGCGCTTGCCCAAATGGTTAACGGCGATTCCGCCGTCGGCGCCGGGCGCCCGGTCGAAAGCGGGCCCCGCCCCGGCGGAAGGCCGGAGCGGGGCCCGTTCGAGAGAGCCCCCCGACGTCTCTAGAGCGTTTTCCGATCGGACGGCACCGGCCCGCTCCCCCCCCCGGCCACCCACGGCAGTATCCTATTGGGTGGCCGGGAGGGGGAGCGGGCCGGTGCCGTGCTTCCGCGTCAGCGGAAAACGCGCTAGCGCCCGATCAGGGCAGCAGGCCGCGCAAGGGGTCGGCGTGGCCGTTGTAGAACTTGCGCTCGATCAGGATGTCCCGGGCCGGCGCGAAGGCGTCGTAGTACTGGTCGTTCCAGGACTGCCGATCGATGAAGGCCGCACCCTCCAAGGCGCCGCCGGCGAAGGCGCCGACCGCGGTCGAGAAGGCGTAGACGTCGGCATCGAGATTGGTCGTGGTCGAGGCCTCGAGGCCCTTGCCGAGCGGCCCCACGGCGATGCTGAGGTCGCCGCCGAGCTTGGTGTTGTTGGACAGGATCGCGTCGACCGCACCCCAGTTCATCAGGGTGAAGACCACCTCGGAGACCTGGCCGCCGATCTGCAGGCCGATGCTGCCGGCGGCGATGGTGTAGAAGGCCGGCGAGGACCAGGTGCCGTCCTCGGCCTTGACCAGCAAGGCGCCGGCACCGCCTTCGCCGCCGATGATGAAGCCGCCCTTGATCAGCGAGGGCACGATGAAGATGCCCTTGGCGCCGGAGATGTAGCGGTCCAGCTCGGGCAGGTCGGGGTGCTGCCGGAGCCGCAAGAGGGTCAGGCGCGCGCGCTCGACCATGTCCTCGGGCGGCGTCAGGGCGAGCGCCCGGCCCGGCCCGAGGGCCAGCGCGGGCAGGCCCGCGGCAAGAGACAACAGCAGAGAACGGCGCGAGACCGACAGGCCCGCGCCCCGGGGGACTTTCAAAGACATTGGCTCAGCTCCTTCACTCAAACAGGCATACGTATGCCCAGGCCAATGCCTCCCTCTAAAAGTCTGAACAACGACTCCAACCCCTGGTGCGGAGTCTAGCAGCTCGGCCGGCTTTGCCCAGTGTCTTCGCGCCGCCGCGCCGAGGATTTCGGGGCGCCGATCGCCCGCGCGTCAGCGCTGCAGCAGCACCGGCACCGAGGTGCCGCTGACGATCTTCTGGGTCGCCCGGCCCAGGCCGAAGATGGAGGCCAGGCGGTTCTCGCCGTAGGCCCCCATGACCAGCAGGTCGGCGCCGGCCGACTGCACAGCGGCGAGGATCGAGCGGCCACGGCCGCGGGCGGTCTGCAGCGCCGTCTCGAAGACCGCGGTCTCGGCGCGGATGCCGTGGGCGGCGAGATAGTCGACCAGATCGTCGGGCCGCGCCTCGGGGCGGCCGCTGTCGGTCAGCACCACCACCGAGCTGGCCCGCGAGAGCATCGGCAGGGCCGAGCGGGTGGCCCGCGCCGCCTGCGCGGTCGGGCTCCAGACCAGGGCGACGCGGTCGGCCACGGCGGCCGGCGGCCGCGGCGGCGAGACCAGCACCGGGCCGCCGCTGTCGAACAGGGCCGAGTTGAGCGCGAAGACATCCGAGCCCTCGTCCTGCGAGACGCGGCCGAGCATGGTCAGGTCGTGCAGCCGGGACTCGTGCTGCAGGGTCTCGATCGAGGACTGCTCGCTATCCAGCCAGCGCGTGCTCTCGAGGGCGCCGCAGGTCTCGTCGAAGGCCTGGCGGGCGGCCGCGGCGGCCCGCTGGGCGACGTCGATGGCCCGCGCGACGGAGCCGACCTTGGCCTCGCCGGCGCGCAGATAGCCCACGGTGAGCTGCGCCGCGAGCCGCTCGTGGAGCTGCGCCGCGTAGCGCAGATACTCGCGGTCCGTCGCGCCGCCGTCGATGAAGAGCAGCAGTCTTTTCATGCCCCCGACCCCCAGCTCGAAGCGTCCTCGACGCCCCCGCGACGCCCCTGTCGACACCCCCGCGTCGACCGTCGCCGTAGCCGGCCGCCCCGCCATGGCGGGCAGGCGCCGACCTCGGCTGGGATCATGGGCCGAGTCGGCGCGAAAGGCCAGGGAAGGCCCGGGCCGCGCCCCGCCTCGGCGCCAAGCCGCGCGCCCTCGCCCCGCCGCCCGCGGCGGCCGGCGGACAACCAAGGGCAATCGCGGCGCCAGCGATTAACTATGCCTTAAAGGCTAGTTCCTATTTTCGCTTAGTAGGCTGAAAGTTATGGCAATCGCCGGCTCTTCACGGCCCCCTTAGTCAGAGTGACCGCATGCCGAAGCCCGAGTCTAAAGCGTCCTTGGTCGCCCTACCCCAAGATCTAGATATGTTGTCCAGCGAGACCCTCAAAATGCGGCTTCTCGAGCTCTTGGATGGCGACGAGCCCCTGGCGATCGACGGCAGCGCCGTGCTCCGGGCCAGCTCCGCACCTATACAAGTGATCTATGCCGCTGGGCAAAGCGCCAAGGAACAGGGCCGCAAGCTTGAGTTGCATGCGCCCTCGGATGCCCTGGCCGAGGCCTTCCGGGACCTCGGCCTGGAGAGCGAATTCCAGGAATGGAGCAGCGCCGATGCCTAAGAAGGTCCTGGCCGTCGACGATTCCAAGACCATGCGCGACATGGTCGCCTTCACGCTGACCGACGCCGGCTTCGAGGTGCTCAGTGCCGAGGACGGCCAGCACGCCCTCTCGGTGCTCGGCGACACCAAGGTCGATCTGGTGATCACCGACGTCAACATGCCGAACATGAACGGCATCGAGCTGACCAAGGCGCTGCGCAGCAACCCGGTCCACAAGGCGACGCCGATCCTGATCCTGACCACGGAGTCCGGCGACGGGCTCAAGGCCGAGGGCAAGGCGGCCGGCGCGACCGGCTGGATCGTCAAGCCCTTCGTGCCCGAGAAGCTGCTGCAAGTCGTCAACAAGGTCTGCCCCTGAGGCCCCGTCGCGGGACTGCAAGGAAAGCAACGCATCATGTCCGGCCCCTCGGATAGCCAGATCGAGCAATTCAAGGCGACCTTCTTCGAGGAATGCGCCGAGCTGCTCGGCGACCTGGAGCAGAGGCTCTCGGTGCTCGAGGGCGGCAACCAGGACATCGAGGACCTGCACGCGATCTTCCGGGCGATCCACTCGATCAAGGCCGGCGGCGGCACCTTCGGCTACGTCCGGATGGTCACCTTCACGCACAGCTTCGAGACCATGCTCGACCACCTGCGTGACGGCGCCTTGGAGATCACGCCCGAGGTCGTCGACATCCTGTTCCGCGCCTCGGACATCGTCGCCGACCTGATCGACGTGGCGCAGCAGGGCGGCACGCCGGACGACGACTTCGGCGACGAGGTCCTGGCACAGATCGACCAGATCCTGGCCTCCATGGCGAAGGCGGAGGGCGCCGCGGAGGGGGCCGCCGCCGGGAGCGAAGAGGCGGCGGACGAGGAGGCCGAGCGGATCGGCTCCGTCGCGCTGTTCCAGATCGACTTCAAGCCGCATCCGAGCCTGCTGCGCAACGCCAACGAGCCGCTGCTGCTGATCCGCGAGCTCCGGACCCTGGGCGAGCTGACCGTGCAGCTCGACGCCTCCCAGGTGCCCAGCCTGCACGCCCTGGAGACCGAAGACCTGCACTTCACCTGGCGCCTGATGCTGCGCGGCGCCTGCCGCGAGGCCGACGTCCGGGAGGTCTTCGAGTTCGTCGACGACGACTGCGACCTGACCGTCGAGCGCCTCGAGCCGAAGGGCGACAGGGACGCCGAAGCCGGAACCGGTAGCAGCCGATCGGAAGACAAGACCCCGGCGGACAAGGCCGCCGACAAGGCCGCGGCCCCGGCCGAGCAAGCCGCCGCCAAGAGCAAGAGCACCGGCGGCGAGGCGGCCGGCAAGGAGCGGCGCACCTCCTCGATCCGGGTCGACCTGGAGAAGGTCGACAAGCTGGTCAACACCGTCGGCGAGCTGGTCATCACCCAGGCCATGCTGACGCAGCAGCTCGAGGCCCTGGCGGCCGACAAGCGGGCGCGCATCGCCAGCGGCCTCGAGGAGCTCTCGACCCACACCCGCGAGCTGCAAGAGAACGTCATGGCGATCCGCATGCAGCCGGTCAAATCGGTCTTCTCGCGCATGCCGCGGCTGGTGCGCGATCTGGCCGGCAAGCTCGGCAAGCGGATCAAGCTGATCACCCGGGGCGAGGAGACTGAGCTCGACAAGACCGTGATCGAAGAGCTGGCCGACCCGCTGACCCACATGATCCGCAATTCGATCGACCATGGCCTGGAGGGCCCCGAGGAGCGCGAAGAGGCCGAGAAGCCGGTCGAAGGCACCATCGTGCTCTCCGCCGAGCATCGCGGCGGCCGCATCGTCATCGAGATCGCCGACGACGGCCGCGGCGTCAACCGCGACCGGGTCCTGGAGAAGGCCATCGATCAAGGGCTGGTCGCGGCGGACGCCAAGCTGTCGCCGGAGGAGATCGACAACCTGATCTTCGCGCCCGGCTTCTCGACGGCGGCGGAGGTCACCGACGTCTCCGGCCGCGGCGTCGGCATGGACGTGGTCCGCCGCAACATCACCAACCTCGGCGGCAAGATCACGGTGCAGTCGACGCCCGGCCAGGGCACCAAGGTGATCCTGACCCTGCCGCTCACCCTGGCCGTGCTCGACGGCATGGTCATCACCGTGGGCGACCAGAAGTACGTCGTGCCGCTCGGCAACATCCTGGAGAGCTTCCGGCCGAAGCCGGAGGACGTGCAGACGCTGGTCAACGGCGGCCAGGTGGTCAAGATGCGCGGCGAGTTCATGCGGCTGGTCGGGCTGGCGCGCATCTTCGACGTGCCCAACGCCACCCACGATCCCTCGAAAGGCCTGGTCGTGATGGTCGAGTCCGACAGCGGCTCGTCCTTCGGCCTGGTCGTCGACGAGCTGCTCGGCCAGCAGCAGGTGGTCATCAAGTCGCTGGAAGCCAACTACGACCCGATCGAGGGCATCTCCGCGGCGACCATCCTCGGCAACGGCCAGGTCTGCCTGATCCTCGACCTGGACGGCCTCGAGGCCATGGACAAGCTCGCCCCGCGCGACCTGCTGGAGGCCGCGACCCTGGCACGCGAGCCCGCCCCCGCGCCGGCCCCCACGCCGGCCGGCGAGCCGGATCCCGCCGCCCTCGACGACGGCGCCGCGCCCGAGCAGGAAGAGCCGCAGGGTGAGCCGGCCGGCCTCGACGACCCCTCTAGCCTGGAGCAGCCATCATGAGCCTCGCGCCAAACACCGAGACGAGCGGCGCGCCGGACGCCCCGCCCGCCGTCGCTTTGGACGGCAACGGCGAGGAGCAAGCCGGCGCCAGCGCGGATGCCCGCCAGTTCATCTCCTTCCAGATCGGCGAGCAGGAGTACGGCGTCGACATCATGGCCGTTCGCGAGATCAAGGGCTGGACGACGGTCACCAAGCTGCCGAACACGCCCGAATTCGTGCGCGGCGTGCTCAACCTGCGCGGCGTGATCGTGCCGATCTTCGATCTGCGCTGCCGCTTCGGCATGGGCGCGACCGAGGCGACCAAGCTGCACGTCGTGATCATCGTCACCGTGCGCGAACGCACCATCGGCATCCTGGTCGACGCCGTCTCGGACATCCTCACGGCCACGGCGGACCAGATCCGCCCCGTCCCCGAGATGGAAAGCGAACAGAAGGAGGACTTCCTCGACGGCCTGGTCACGGTCGAGGAGCGGATGGTCGCCCTCATCGCGCTGGAGGGCCTCTTCGACAACAAGCTGGTGGCGGCGGCGACCAGCGCCGTCGCCGACGTCAGCACGACCGATTGAACCGAGGAACGCCGCCGCGAGCGGGCTCCGAAGCCTGAAGAAGGACTGAAGCATGTCGAACGAGAACGCTGCAGCCAAGGACACCGCGGGCCAGTGGAAAGGCATCGGAGCCCTCGGCAAAGGCCTCAAAGCTCGGATCTACATCGGATTCACGACGACGATTCTGGCCTTCTTGATCCTGGGCAGCGACGCGCTCTACGAGGCGGGAGGCGCCCCGGGCACGGGCGACGGCGGCCATCTGTTCTCCTGGGCACCGCTGCTCGGGGCGGCCGCTCTGGGCCTCGGATTCGCGATCTGGACCGTTCGGGCCGTCTCGCGGTCCCTCACCGGCCTGACCAAGGCCGCCAATGACGTGGCGGAAAACCGCCACACCGAGATCCCCTTCGTCTATGACGAAACGGAGCTCGGTCAGCTCGCGCGTGGTCTGGCGAGCATCCAGGCCCGATCGGAGGACGTGCAACGCATCAAGGTGGCCTTGGACCGTTGCCAGGTCAACGTCATGGTCGCCGACAACGATCTGAACATCGTCTACATGAACGAGACGATGGTCGAGATGATGCAGAACGCCGAGGCGGATCTGCGCCAGGACCTGCCGAACCTCGACGCCAGCGACCTCATGGGCAAGTGCGTCGATATCTTCCACAAGAACCCGGCGCACCAGCGCTCGATGATCAAGGGCCTTGTCAGTGCCCACAAGACCAGCATCGAGGTCGGCGGGCGAACCTTCAACCTGATCGCCAGCCCGGTGGTCGACGCGGCCGGCAATCGCCTCGGCACCGTCGTCGAGTGGGATGATGTGACCGACAAGCTCGCCGAGGAGCGCGAGCAACAGCGCGTCGCGGCCGAGAACCTGCGCACCAAGATCGCTCTCGATGGTTGCCAGACCAACGTTATGGTCGCTGATAACGACCTCAACATCGTCTACATGAACCAGACGATGGTCGAGATGATGAAGAACGCCGAGACCGACCTGCAGAAGGACCTGCCCAATCTCAGGGCCGACGACCTGATGGGCAAGTGTGTCGACATCTTCCACAAGAACCCGGCACACCAGCGCGGTATGATCGAGAAGCTGAAAGAAGCCTACCGGACCAGCATCGAGGTCGCCGGCCGGACCTTCGATCTGATCGCCAGCCCGGTTATCGATTCCGACGGTCAGCGCCTCGGCACCGTCGTCGAATGGGACGATGTGACGGCCAAGCTCGCTCAAGAGCGCGAGCAGCAGCGTATCGCCGCCGAGAACCTGCGCATCAAGATCGCCCTGGACGGCTGCCAGACCAACGTCATGGTCGCCGACGACGACTACGACATCGTCTACATGAACCACACCATGGTCGACATGCTGAAAGTCGGCGAGAGCGACATCCGCAAGGATCTGCCGCAGTTCAATTCGAGCAAGCTGATCGGCCAGTCGATCGACACCTTCCACGCCAACCCGGACCACCAGCGGCGCATGCTCGACCAGCTCAACTCGACCCACAAGACGGAGCTGAAGATCGGCGGCCGCACCTTCGCGCTCTCGGTCAGCCCGGTGCGCGATGAAGATCAGAATCGGATCGGCACCGTTGTGGAATGGAACGACATCACCATGGAGCGGGCCGTCGAGGCTGAGCTGAACACAGTGGTCTCGGCCGCCGTCGCCGGCGACTTCACCCAGCGCGTCGGCCTGGATGGCAAGAGCGGCTTCATGCTCAGCATGGCCGAGGCCATCAACCAGCTTTCCGAGACCTGCGACCGCGGCCTGAGCGACGTCGGCCGCATGCTCAAGGCCCTCGCCCAGGGCGACCTGACGCAGCGTGTCACCGCCGACTACGAGGGCACCTTCGCCGAGATCAAGGTCGACGCCAACGAGACTTCGGAGCGCCTGAGCCAGATCGTCACCGAGATCACCGTGGCCGCCGGCGAGGTCTCCAACGCGGCCAGCGAGATCACCGCCGGCAGCGCGGACCTGTCGCAGCGGACCGAGCAGCAGGCCTCCTCGCTGGAGGAGACGGCCGCCTCGATGGAGGAGATGGCCGCCACGGTGAAGACCAACGCCGAGAACGCCGAGCAGGCCAACCAGCTCGGCATCAGCGCCCGCGAGGTCGCGACCGACGGCGGCGAGGTTGTCGGCGAGGCGGTCACCGCCATGGCCAAGATCGAGGAATCGTCGCAGAAGATCTCCGACATCATCGGCGTGATCGACGAGATCGCCTTCCAGACCAACCTGCTGGCGCTCAACGCCGCGGTCGAGGCCGCGCGCGCCGGCGAGGCCGGCAAGGGCTTCGCGGTCGTCGCCTCGGAGGTCAGGACCCTGGCGCAACGCTCCTCGGAGGCCGCCAAGGACATCAAGGCCCTGATCCTCGACAGCGGCAACCAGGTCAAGGACGGCGTCCAGCTCGTCAACAAGGCCGGCCAGACGCTCAACGAGATCGTCGAATCGATCAAGCGGGTCACCGACATCATCTCCGAGATCGCCGCCGCCAGTAAGGAGCAGGCCAGCGGCGTCGAGGAGATCAACTCGGCGGTCACCGAGATGGACGAGATGACCCAGCAGAACTCCGCCCTGGTCGAGGAGAACGCCGCCGCCGCCAAGACGCTCGAGGAGCAGTCGGTGGCCATGAACGACCGCATGTCCTTCTTCAAGATCGACAGCCAGCAGGCCCGTTCGGGCTCGGTGGCCCAGCAGCAGGCCCGCCTGTCGCAAGCCGCCCCCTCGATCCCGGCGCCCAAGGCGGCACCCGCCGCTCCGCCGCCCGCGCCCGCCGCCCCGGCACCGAAGAAGGTCGCCGCCGGCGGCGCCGCGGACGACGACTGGGCCGAGTTCTAGGCAGGACCTTGCCGGAGGTATGCCGTGCCGTTCGCAGCCGACAGCAGCTCGAACCCTAGCCAGGTAGGGAGCCATGGGGTCAGCAGCCCAAGCGACCAAGGACCGCGAGTTCACCCTGACCTCGAGCGACTTCGCGTTCATCGTCAAGCTGGTCTACGAGCGCGCCGGAATCGTGCTGGGCGACCACAAGCGGGACATGGTCTACACGCGCCTGGCCCGACGGCTGCGGTCACTCGGGATCGAGAGCTTCAAGGCCTACATCGAGCTGATCAATGGGCCGCAGGGCGACGACGAGCTGGGCCCGCTGATCAACGCCATCACCACCAACCACACCAAGTTCTTCCGGGAAGCGCACCACTTCAGCCACTTCCGCAACGAAGTGCTGAAGCCCTTCGCCAAGGCCTTCCGGCAGGGCAAGCAGAAGGGCCTGCGGGTCTGGTCGGCCGGCTGCTCCTCGGGCGAGGAGCCCTACTCCCTGGCCATGGTGGTCGCCGCGTCGCTGCCGAAGCGCGAAGCCGAGAAGGTGCGTATCCTGGCGACCGATCTGGACACGAACATCCTGGAGACCGCCAAGCGCGGCGTCTATCCGGCGAACGGCATGGCCGAGGTGCCGGAGGCCATCCGTCGCCGCTCGGTGAGCATCGACCCGAAGCGGGAGACGGCCACGATGGGAGACAATCTCAAGTCGCTCATCGTCTTCAAGCAGCTCAACCTGCTGAAACCCTGGCCGCACAAGGGCCCGCTCGACGTCATCTTCTGCCGCAACGTGATGATCTACTTCGATCCGGAGACCCGGCGCTCGCTGATCCAGCGCTACGCCGGCCTGCTCCGGCCCGGCGGCTACCTCTACATCGGGCATTCGGAATCCCTGCTGGGGCAAACGGATCTCTTCGAAACCGAAGCCAGCACGACCTACAAGAGGCTGCCGTGAGGAGCGCCGCTCGGCGTGCCGCACCGCCCGAGGCGGCGAGGACTGCGTCGCTCCGGCGAGACGGGCGCCAGGCCGAGGGCTTCCTGGAACGGCGGCGCCGCGAGAAGAACGAGGACGGGCGCTCTCGCTACTTCGACCACAAGCACAAGGCGATCGCCGTCAAGCTCCTGCCGGGCGAGCACTACGTCACGGACCACCCGGACGAGATGATCGTCACGGTCCTGGGCTCCTGCGTGGCGGCCTGCATTCGCAACCCGCTGACGGGGCTCGGCGGCATGAACCACTTCATGCTGCCGCAGAGCAACAGCTTCGAGTGGGGCGGCAGCAGCGCCGCCATGCGCTTCGGCAATCACGCGATGGAGGCCTTGATCAACGACATCATTCGCGCCGGCTGCCCGCGCGAGCTGCTGGAGATCAAGGTCTTCGGCGGCGGCAACGTCATCAAGTCCAGTCAGCTGATCGGCCAGCACAACGCCGACTTCGTCCTCAAGTACCTGGAGAACGAAAGGCTGCGGGTTCTGGCCGCCGATCTGGGCGGCAGCTACCCGCGGCGTATCCACTTCTTCCCCAACAGCGGCCTGGTCAAGCGACTCTACCTGCGCCGCTCGGACGACCAGGCGGTCTTCAAGGACGAGTCGAGGCAGATGACGGCAAAGCCGGAGCCCCAGGCAGAGGGCTCGATCGATCTCTTCACGGATTGAAACAGGGGCATGACCGACTCATGATCAAGGTCCTGATCGTCGATGACTCGGCTCTGATACGGCAGATATTGACGTCGATCTTCTCGGCCGACCCCGAGATCGAGGTCGTCGGCACGGCGCCCGATCCCCATGTCGCCCGCCGCCTGATCAAGGAAAAGGACCCCGACGTCGTCACGCTCGACATCGAGATGCCGAAGATGGACGGCATCTCCTTCCTCGAGAAGATCATGAAGCTGCGGCCCATGCCGGTGGTCATGATCTCCTCCCTGACCCAGGAGGGCGCGGAGGCGACGATCCGCGCCCTCGAGCTCGGCGCCGTCGACGTCGTCGGCAAGCCGGCGATGGACGTCCAGGCGGCGCTCAAGGAGTCCCACGCCGACATCGTGGCGAAGGTCAAGGCCGCCTCCCGCGCCAAGGTCCGCCCGCTGGTCGAGAAGCCCGCGAACGCCGGGAATCGGCGGACCAGGATGGGCTACTCCTCGACCGAGTGGATCATCGCCATCGGCGCCTCGACCGGCGGCGTCACGGCCCTGCGCGACGTGCTGTCCGACTTCCCCGCCGATTGCCCGGCGACCCTGGTCACCCAGCACATGCCGGCGCACTTCACGGCCACCTTCGCGCCCCGGCTCGACTCGCACTCGAAAGCCGCCGTCAGCGAGGCGCGCCACGGCGAGCGCGTCCTGCCCGGTCATGTCTACATCGCGCCGGGCGACCAGCACCTGCGCCTGGTCAAGTCCGGCGCCAACTACATCTGCCACCTCGACGACGGGCCGCCAGTCACCGGCCACCGCCCGTCGGTCGACGTGCTGTTCGACTCCGTGGCCGAAGCGGCGGGCAACCGCGGCATCGGCGCGATCCTGACCGGCATGGGCCGGGACGGGGCGGACGGCCTGCTGAGGATGCGCAACGCCGGCGCACGGACCTTCGGCCAGGACGAAGCCTCCAGCGTCGTCTACGGCATGCCGAAGGCCGCCCAGGAGGTCGGCGCGGTCGAGCTGCAGCTACCGCTGCCGCAGGTCGCCGCCTCGATCCTCGACGCCTGCGGCGACTCCAAGGTTCGGGCGGTGCGGGTATGACCAGGCAACCCACCATCCGCCGCGCGGGAAGGAAGGCGCCGTGAGCAGCCAGGCCGCAGAGCTCGAGCCGCTGCCGGAGACCGCGGCGGAGATCGAGGACCTGCCGGTGGCGGCGCAGGACGCCTCGGCCGAGCGGGACCTGCTCCGCCGCTGGCTGGGCCTGAGCGCCGTTCAGGAGCGGGCCCTGACCGCGCTCTGCGGCGAGATCACCGTCGCCTCGGATCTGGTCGAGGGCAGCGTCTCGGACCTGACCGACAACTTCAACAACCTGGCGGGCTTGGCCCGCAGCAACGCGGAGCAGATCGGCCGCGTGGTCGAATCGGCTCGAACGATCGAGGTCGACGGCGAGCGGATAGACCTGTCCGAGGCCGTCTGCTTCCTCGAAGAGGTCCTCGGCGACGTCGTCGCCAAGATCCTGCAGCTCTCCAAGCACGGCATGTCGATGGTCTACGCGCTCGACGACGTGACCTCCGACGTCAGGGTCGCGGAGCAGACCATCGCCGGGATCGAGAAGATCAACAAGCAGACCAACATCCTCGCCATGAACGCCAAGATCGAGGCGATCAGGGCCGGCGAAGCCGGCGCCGGCTTCTCCGTCGTGGCCGACGAGATGCGCGAGCTATCGGGCATGGTCAACAAGCTCGCGCTCGAGATCCGCGAGCATATGAGCGTCGTCACGAAAGGGATCGTCGACAGCCAGAAGGAGCTGCGCAACGTCGCGGCCATCGACCTGTCCACGACGATCGAGTCCAAGGACCGGGTCGAGTTGATGACCAAGGGCCTGGTGCGGCAGAACGAGGAGTTCAATGCCACCGTCGGCGCCTCCGCCGAAAGCTCGGCGGAAGTCGCCAAATGGATCTCCGGCCTGATCACCAAGCTGCAGTTCCAGGATCGCACCAAGCAGCGACTGGAGAACATCATCGGCATCATCGAGATCCTCAAGAATGCCGACAGCAAGCTATGCGAGGAGGCCAAGGCCGCGACCGGCTTGTCCGACGCCGACGACTTGAATCGGCAAGCCTGGCTCGAGCACATCATCTCGGAATGCCACCTCGGCGAGATGCGCGAGCGCTTCGCCAGGACGATTCTGCTCGGCGAGGAAAGCGAGCCCGAGTCGCCGCAAGAGACCGCGTCGGGCGAAGGCGGCGGCGAGAGCCCTGCCTTTCTCGACAGCACCGAAGACATCGAGCTCTTTTGAAGAGGCAAGGCCATCATGAAGGCGACCACCAACATTCAACAGGACTGCATTGTCGTCTCTTTGTCTGAGCGTCTCATGTTCTCGGACCACGAGGAGTTCCGGCAAGTGCTCAACGCGCTCGTCGAGTCCGACATGAACTGCTGCGTGCTCGACCTGCACGACTTGCTGAGCGTCGATTCCGCCGGGCTCGGCATGCTGGTGATCGCACACGAGGAGTGCCAGAGCGCCAATGCCAATCTGGTGATTCGCGGCGCCAACGGTCAGGTCAGGCGCATGCTGGAGCTGGGCCGCTTCGATTCCATCCTGCGTATTGAAAGCTGATGAGACCTTCGGCGCTAGTGCAGTCCGGCAAATCTCGGGAGGCGAGGTGATGGATCTCTCGGCCATGACCATTGAGCAAGCACTGGAACCTGCCTTGGACATAGCGGAGTCCGGGGCCTTCGGCCTGCACAGCGACATCAGGCGATCGAAGATCCTCATCGTCGACGATTCGACGCTGATCAGGCAGCTCATCCATCGCACGCTCAGCCAAGCCGGTTTCTCCGAGCTCAGGTTCGCCAAGGACGGCGAGGAGGCCATAGAGTCGGTCCTCGTCGATACGCCCGACTTGATCGTGCTGGATATTCAGATGCCGCGGATCGACGGCTATCAGGTCTGCAGCACGCTCAGGCAGCATGACGAGACCTCCGACCTGCCGATCATCGTTCAGACCGCGCACGACGACGCCGATGCCAGGGCAAGGGTCTTTCAGGTCGGCGCCACGGACATCATCGGCAAGCCGATCAACCCGCCCGAGCTGGTCGCGCGCGTCAGGCTGCAGCTCGAGAACCGCCTGCTGATCCGCAACCTGACCAGCCACAACGAGCGCCTGCGCCAGGAGCTCGACGCGGCGCACGAGATGCAGGCCTTCCTGCAGCCGACCACCACCCAGATCCGCGATCTCGAAGAGCGCCATGCCATCAAGATCGAGTCCTTCACCGACACCTCCTCCGAGCTGGGTGGCGACAATTGGGGAATCTGGAGTCTCGACGACAACCGCCTGGCTTTCCACATGGTCGACTTCTCCGGCCACGGCGTGGTCGCGGCGCTCAACGTCTTTCGACTTCACACCTTGATGCAGGAGCACAAGGACGAGGTCTTCGACCCGGCCGGCTTCCTCTGGCGGCTCAATCACCTGCTGACGGCGGTCCTACCGATCGGTCAGTTCGCCACCATGATCTGCGGCTACCTGGACCGGCCCGACAACCAGCTCGTCTACGCCTCGGCGTCGGCACCGAGCCCGATCATCACGCGCCAGGGCGGCAAGGAGCCGCCGATCTTCATCGACAGCAGCGGCCTGCCGCTCGGCATCTCCCGCGACGCGCATCACGAGGTCAGGCGCGTGCCCTTCGAGCCGGGCGATCACCTCTTCCTCTACAGCGACGCCGTCACCGAGGCGCTCGACGCCCAAGGCAACGCCGTCGAGGAGAGCGGCCTGGTCGGCCTGATCGAAGCCAGCCTCACCGACGGCGGCCTCGAGACCGTGGTCCAGCGGAGCTTGGCCGGCTTCTATTCGCGGGTCTCGCTGCCGATCACCGACGACCTGACGGCCATCGGCATCCTGAGAACGGCAAATCGGTCCTAGAACGGCCGGGAGCAGCGCATCGTGGCTCAGGCATGTCGGCGCGAGGCCCCTCAACGACCGGGTGAAATCGCCGTCCGGCGCGGGCTCGGCCGGATCGACGGCGACCGCCTTGCGGCGGGTAGGGTCTCCAATGGCTGCGTCCATGTCCGGACCCTCGAGCAGGCCCGCGACCTCGCCTTTCACCTGGCGCAAGGCTGCGAGGAGCCGGATGCCATCGCCATCGGCCTCACCGAGCTGATGATCAATGCCATCGAGCACGGCAATCTCGGCATCGGCCCGGAACAGAAAGCGAAACTTCTGGAGCGCGGCCTCTGGCAGAGCTCGATAGAGCGCCGCCTGCGGATGCCGGAGCATGCCGGCAAGTTCGTCAGCGTCAGCTACCGCCGCGACGGCACAAGCATGCAGGTCAGGATTCGCGACCGGGGCGAGGGCTTCGATCCGGCGCCCCATCTCGCCTTCCACCACGAGCGGCGAGGCGCCGGACACGGCTACGGGATCGCCGTCGCCGGCGCCTCCGGCTTCGAGACCTTGCGCTTCATCGAGCCGGGCAACCTGGTCGAGGTCACGGCCCGGCTCGAGGCCGAGACGCCGCGCAGCCTCGCGCCCGGAAGGCCGGGGGCCGCGAAGCGGCCCGACGCCCACGCCATGTGACAGCACCCCGCCCGTCTGTTAGAGGGGACCGAACGCCAGCCCGCCCTTCCCGGCGGGCCGCCTTTCGGGAGGGGCTGATGTCAGGTTTCGACGTCGAGCGGGTCCGGGCCGCCTTTCCGGCCCTGGCCGAGCGGGACGGTCTTACACCCATATTCCTGGACAACCCCGGTGGCACCCAGGTGCCGCGTGTCGTGGCCGAGGCCATGACCCACTCTTTGCTCGAGGCCAACGCCAACCTGGGCGGCGCCTTCCGCAGCTCCCGGGCGGCGGTGCAGACGGTGTCCGAGGCGCACGAGGCCATGGCCCTGTTCCTCAACGCCCGCGAGACCGGCGAGGTGATCTTCGGGCAGAACATGACGACGCTGACGCTGCACATCTCGCGCTCGATCGGCCGCCTGCTCGACCCCGGCGACGAGATCATCCTCAGCCGCATGGACCACGACGCCAATGTCGCGCCCTGGCAGCTCCTGGCCCGCGACCACGGGCTGACCGTCAAGTACCTGCCCTTCGACCTGGAGAGCTACGAGTTCGACCTTGCGGCGCTCGCGGACCTCTTGGGACCGCGCACGCGCCTGCTCTGCATCGGCCAGGCGAGCAACCTGACCGGCACGATCAACGACGTGCGGGCCATGACCGCCATGGCCCACGAGGCCGGCGCCCTGGTCTACGTCGATGCCGTGCAATTCGCCCCGCACGGGGCGATCGACGTCCAGGCGCTCGACTGCGACTTCCTGGTCTGCTCGCCCTACAAGTTCTTCGGGCCGCACATCGGCGTGCTCTGGGGCCGGGGCGAGATCCTGCGGGCGCTGGAGCCCTACAAGGTGCGGGCCGCGGGCGACGGCCTGCCGAACCGCTTCGAGACCGGCACGCTCAATCACGAGGGCATGGCCGGCACCGCCGCCACGGTCGGCTACTTCGAATGGCTCGGCCGGGAGGTCGCCGGGCAGAGCTATCGGACGCGCCACGAGTCGGCGCCGCCACGGCGCCGCGACCTGCTCGCCGCCATGGACGCCAGCATCGACCACGAGACCCAGCTCACGCGCCGGCTGCTCGAGGGCCTGGGCGCGTTCGACGGCGTGACGATCCATGGCATCACCAACCCCAACGCCCTGGGCCGGCGGGTGCCGACGGTCTCCTTCACCAGCGACAGGCGGCGGCCTCGGGAGATCGCCGAAGCCCTCGGCGCGCGGGAGATCTACGTCTGGGACGGCCACAACTACGCCCTCGAGCCGGCGGGCGCCCTGGGTCTGCTGGAGACCGGCGGGGTCCTGCGCATCGGCCTGGCGCACTACAACACGGCGGTCGAGGTCGAGCGGACCCTCGAGGCCTTGGCGGACAGCCTCGCGTGAGCGAGCAGCGCGCGGGCGTCGCGAAAATGTCCGTCGAAGGCGCCTCGCGGCTGGTGTAAGACTCGCAGCAAGCGCGGGCGGCGACGGGCCGCCGGATCGGCCCATCGCCCCGCATCGATCACGGAAGGAGGCGACCATGGCCCAACTCACCAACGGCGCAAGACTCCTGCTGTCGAGCCTGCTGCTGGGCGGCTTGCTGGCCGTGACCGGCTGCGAGGAGGAGAAAGGCCCCTTGGAGAAGGCCGGCGAGGCAGCCGACCAGGTGCTCCAAGGAGCCGCCGAGAAGGCCGAGGAGGCGGTCGAGGAAGCCAAGGAAGCCATCGACGAGGCGACCAAGGAATAGCGCGCGGCGGGCTGCGACGGCGGGGCGGAAGACGGCGGGACGGACATGGCGGGGATCGATCGGCCGGGCTTGGGCGCGGCCAGCGGGATGGGACCGCAGGACTCGGCGCTGGCGATCGCCCAGGCGGTCGATCATCTCAAGGCCGGACGCCGGGCCGAGGCGGCGGCGCTCTGCCAAGGCGTCCTGGAGCGCGAGCCGGACTATCCCGATGCCCTGCACATGCTCGGCGGCATGGCGCTGCAGGAAGGCGACGCCGAGCGTGCCGTCGCGCTGATCGGCCGCGCCGCCGCGCTCGATCCGGGCCAGGCCGCCCGCTTCCTCGACCTCGCGGTCGCGCAGGCCAACCTTGGCCGGCTGGAGGCCGCGGCGGAGTCCTTCGAGCGGGTCCTCGGCCTGCAGCCCCGACACGTCCTGGCCCTGCAGAGCCTCGGCCAGATCCATCACCAGCGCGGCGCCTTCGCCGCCGCCGTCGATTGCTACCAGCGCGCCCTGGCGGTCGAGCCGGCCAGGGCGTCGCTGCACAAGGGCCTCGGCGACAGCCTGCGGCGGCTCGGCCAAACCGACCAGGCGGCCGACGCCTTCCGCCAGGCCTTGGCCATCGAGCCGAACGACCGCCCGGCCCTGATCGAGCTCGGCTCCGCCGAGCGCGACCGCGGCCGGCTGGCGGAAGCGCTGGACTGCTTCCGCCGCGCCGTCGAGCTCGAGCCGGGCGACGGCGCGACCTTCAACCTGATCGGCATCGTCCACAGCGAGCGCGGCGAGAGCGACGCGGCCGCGGCGGCCTACCGCCATGCGATCTCGCTTCGCCCGGACCTGGTCGGTGCCCGCGCCAACCTCGCCCGCCTGCACATCACCGCCGGCGAGGCCGCGGCCGCCCTCGAAGCCGCCGAGGGCGCCCTGCAGGTCGATCCCACGCTCGGCAGCGCGCTCGCCGACAAGGGCATCGCGCTGCACGAGCTCGGCAGGACCGCCGAAGCCGAGGCCCTGCTCGACTACGACCGCTTCGTGCAGAGCCGCAAGCTGGCGCCGCCGCCGGGCTACGCCGACCTGGCCGCCTTCAACGCCGCGCTGGCCGATGCGCTGCAGGCGCATCCGAGCCTCAGCGAGGAGACGCCGAAGCTGGCGACGCGCGGCGGCCGGCAGACGCGCGAGATCTTCGACGGCAGCGAGCCGGTCGAATCCCTGCGGCGGATGATCACGGCGGCCCTCGACGACTACATCGCCGGCCTGCCGCCCGACCCCGGGCATCCCTTCACGGCCATGCCGCGGCAGGCCTACGAGACGACCGGCTGGGGCGTGATCCTGAACAGCCTGGGCTACCAGGAGCCGCACATCCATGCCGGGAGCTGGATCAGCGGCGTCTACTACGTCGCCCTGCCGCCCGGCACCGGCGAGTCGGCGGACGAGACCTCGGGCTGGCTCGAGTTCGGGCGCTGCAACGGCATCTTCGAGCTGCAGAGGCCGCCGCGCATCCATGCCGTGCGCCCCGAGGTCGGCCTGCTGGTGCTCTTCCCGTCCTTCTTCTGGCATGGCACGGTCCCCTTCGAGAGCAGCGCGCCGCGCATCAGCATCGCCTTCGACGCGGTCCGCGTCTCCTGACCCCGACCCGGAGAGAGACCGCATGACGGGCCCGGGCCCATGGCCGACCCTCGAAGAGCTGATCCGCCGCGCCTACATCCACATGAAGGAGACGTAGGGCGCCTGAGCCGCGCGACCGGCGGATGACAGGAGCAGGGCGCCTCGAGAGGGACATGCTGAGCCGGCTTCGCAACCGCTGCCACCGCGCCTTCCTGCGTTGGGCCTATCCCCGGCTCTGCGCCTGGGAGCGCGTCACCGGCCGGCGCTCGCGGGTCGCCCTGGTGGCGGTCTGGTACCGCGGCCGCCTCCTGGTCGTCCGGCACTCCTACCGGCCGGGCAGCGCCCTGCCCGGCGGCGACGGCCGGCGCGGCGAGACCAGCCGGGAGACCGCGCTGCGCGAGCTGCGCGAGGAGGTCGGCATCGCCGTCGAGCCCGCCGCCCTGGTCCAGGCCGGCCCGGCCGACGGCCGCTGGACGACCTTCGAGTACCGGCCGGCGACGGCCCCGAGCGTGACCATCGACAACCGCGAGATCGTCGCCGCCGACTTCCTCGACCCGGCCGCCATCGCCGATCCGACCCGCAGCCTGGCGCGCTACCTGGCGCGGGTCAGACGCCGCCGGGCCGCCTGAGCCCAAGAGCCGGGCGCCGCGGCGAGGCGCCCTTTCAGCCCGGAACGCCAGCGTTTCCGCCGTGGTCAGCGGCCCTCCGAGGTCGTTCATCTTGACTATTGTCCAGATTTGGATATATTATCTTAAATTGGACGATAGAGGATGCCAGTGACCAGGAAAGCGCAGAAAGGACGCCAAGAAGGAAGCGAGCCGAGCGGCCTGATCACGGAGAAGAGCTTCGACGGCGCCAACCGGGCACGCTTGAGCGGACCGGGCCTGCGGAGCTTCGCGGCCATCGCCGGCCAATGGCAGCTCAGCGAGCGGGCCCGGCTCCTGCTGCTCGGCAGCCCGGCACGCTCGACCTACCACAACTGGATGGCCAAGGCGCAGTCCGGCCGGAAGCTCACCCTGCCCTTGGACAGCCTGCTGCGGATCTCCGCCCTGCTCGGCATCCACAAGGCGCTACGGATCCTCTTCCCGGACGACGAGCGCGCCCGGCAATGGCTGCACAGTCCCAACGCCGCCCCTCTGTTCGGCGGCCAGCGGCCGCTCGATCTCATGCTCTCCGGCACCCAGCTCGGGCTCCTCGAGGTCCGCCGATTCCTCGATGCCTGGCGCGGCGGCCTCTTCGCGGCGCCGCTCGCGCATCCGGTGGAAGAGCGGGCCTGGGCGGACTCGGACATCGAGATCGTCGATGGCTGAGGGAGTCGCCTTTCGCGACCCCAGCTATCGGCTCGTGCCGTCGCGCTTCCCGCCCATCGGCGCCTTCGAGGACGTGGCTGCCGCCGAGGACCTGGAGGCGGTCATGGAGCTGGAAGGCTGGACCAACGACCGCCTGGTCGAAACCCGCGCGGCTCGCCTGCCACGCGCGCGATGGGTCTTCGGGCGGAGCAACGCCAGCGTCGTCATGGCCGCCTTTCTGCACGGGCCCCCCGGCGGCAATCGTTTCAGCGGCCCCGACCTCAACGCCTGGTACGCCGGCCTATCGGAGAAGACGGCGGTTGCCGAGGTGGCCCACCACCTCCGCCGACAGGCCCTCTACGAAGGACGACAGCAGGACCGCATGACCTTCCGCTGTTACGGCGCGCGCTTGACCGGCAGGAACTACCGCGACATCCGCGGACAGCAGGCCGATCGGCCGGACCTCTACGATCGGCGGTCCTACGATCGGAGCCAGATCTTCGGCGAAGCCGAGCGGGCTGCCGGCAGCGACGGCATTCTCTACGATAGCCTGCGCCATGCCGGAGGGGAGAACGTCGTTTGTTTCGACCCGACCAAGATCCTCGACGTCGTGCAAAGCGATCATTTCGAGATTCAGGTTCATGCCGATCCGAACCGAAAGACAATCGCGGTCCGACTTCCGGCCTAGCGAGACGGCGCGCCCGCCTCTCGCCTCAGGGCGGGTTTCGGAGCCTATTGGGAGCGAAGCGCCATGGTTATCTTCGAGGACGATCTCCTGCATCTCTCCTATCTCCTCGCGGCGGTCTCCTTCTACCTGCGCGACATCCTGCTGCTGCGCGTGGTGGCCATGCTCTCCGCGCTGGTCGGGGTCGTCTACCAGTTCGTCCTGCCCAGCGAGCCGAGCTGGAACGTCGTGCTCTGGCTCGGGCTCTTCACCCTCATCAACGCCTCGCGGATCGTCGGCCTGTGGCTGGAGCGGCGGCGGGTCAGGCTGACCGAGGAGGAGCGCGAGCTCTACGAGGTCGTGTTCAGCAAGTTCACGGCCGTCGAGTTCATGAAGCTCCTGCGGCTCGGCCACTGGCACGACGGCGCGCCCGGCGAAGTCATCGCCGAGCAGGGCCGGGAGCTGCAGGACCTCAAGCTGATCTCCAACGGCGAGGTCTCGATCCTCAAGGACGAGGTCGAGGTGGACCGCTCGCGCGACGGCGCCCTGATCGGCGAGATGTCCTTCATCTCGGGCGGGCCGGCCACCGCGACCGTGCGCTGCGAGCGCGACACCCGCTATCTCTCCTGGAACAAGGACGACCTGCGCAAGCTGCTGCGGCGCAACCCGACCATGGACATCGCCATGACCAGCGTCTTCAGCCTCGACCTGACCCGCAAGCTGGCGGAACGTTGAAGACCGGGCGCTGACCCTAGTGCGTCTTCCGATCGGATGGCAGCGGCCCGTTCGTCCGGTGCAGCCTTCGACATCGAAACGACCTGCCCCCTCACCCAGCTCCGGCTAGGCTCGGCTGCGCCTCACCAAGCCTGCGCGTCCCTCTCCCCCGACGGGGGAGAGGGCTGTGGAGGCTTAGCGAGGCCGAAGGCTGAGCTTAGCCAGAGCCGGGTGAGGGGGTGGTT
>JANQLT010000006.1 GCA_028280455.1 Kiloniellales bacterium | reverse complement strand
GACGGCACCGGCCCGCTCCCCCCTCCCGGCCACCCAATAGGATACTGCCGTGGGTGGCCGGGAGGGGGAGCGGGCCGGTGCCGTGATTCCGCGTGAGCGGAAAACGCTCTAGAGACAGAGCGAGGGTGACAGCCGCGCCCGGCTCGGGCAGGCTCCGCCTCCGGGGGGATCGTCATGCGTGAGTTGCTCGAAGACGTCTTCATCTGGTCGCGGCTGTCCGAGCCGCACGGCTACGACTTCAACGGCTATTTCCTGCGCCACGAGAGCGGCAACATCGTCGTCGACCCGGTGGAGCCGGAGAAAGAGGGCCTCGAGTGGCTCGGCGCCGAGGGCGTCGCCGAGATCCTGCTGACCAACCGCAACCACTCCCGCGCCGCCAACGCCGTGCGCGCGGCCACCGGCGCCCAGACCCTGATCCACCGCGCCGACGCCGACCACGCCCAGCGCCAGGGCTGCATGATCGACGAGGCCATGTCGGTCGGCGAGATGCACGGGCCGCTGCAGATCCTGCCGGCCAAGGGCAAGTCGCCGGGCGAGATCGCCCTCTACTGGCCCGCGCGCCGCATCCTGCTCCTGGGCGACGCTGCCATCGGCAACCCGCCGGGCAAGCTCTCGCTGCTGCCCGAGGAGAAGCTCGACGAGCCCAAGCGCCTGCACGAGAGCCTGCGCGCCCTGCTCGAGGTCGACTTCGACACCTTGCTGCTCGGCGACGGCGTGCCGATCCTCGAGGGCGCCAAGGCGTGCCTCGAAGACCTGGTGGCGAGCTTTCCCACCGACGACGGCTGAGCCTTAGAACACCAGTGCCCGCTTCGGATAGGCGAAGGCCTGGCGCTTGCCGAGCAGGGTCGCCTGGAAGCCGCGCGGGAAGAGGCCGGCGATGGCCGGCTCGAGCACGTTGAGGCCGCCGGTGTAGGCGCCGAAGGCCGGCAGGATCAGGCGGCGGCCGTCGGTCACGAAGCAGCGCGCGGTGAGGCGCCGGAAGCGGACCTTGACGCTGGCCTTGGGGTGGAAGTGGCCGGAGACCTCGCCAGCCGCCGGGCGGTCCGCCAGCGCCTCGTGGCGGAACAGCAGCGGCCCCTCGACCAGCTCGCGCTCGACCCGGCCGCCCCAGTCGGCCGGCGGCTCGGGGTCGTGGTTGCCGCAGAGCCAGGTCCAGTCGTGGGCCGCGGTCAGCGCCTCGATGCGGGCCCGGTCCTCGGCGGCCAGGCGCGCGCTCGCCTCGCCGTCGTGGAAGCTGTCGCCCAGGCAGAGCACGCGCGACGGCCGGTAGCGCCGGCAGACCGTGGCCAGCCGCTCCAGGGTCGCGGTGCTGTCGTAGGGCGGCAGGAGCTGGCCAGAGGGGGCGTAGGAGGAGCCCTTCTCCAGGTGCAGGTCGGCGACCACCAGCAGGCGCCGGGTCGGCCAGTAGAGCGCGCCGGAGAGATCGGCGATCAGCCCGGCGCCGTTGACCTCCAGCGCGCCCTGGTCCGGCGCCGGGCTCTCCGCGGCCGCGCTCATATCGGCAGCTCCGCTTGGGGCCGGCCGCCGGTCGCCTCGGCGATCAGCGCCTGGGCGCCCTCGTCGAGCAGCTCGTCGAAGGCCAAGCCGTAGACCTGCTCCTTGCCGATCTGCAGCAGCACCGGCACGGCCAGGGGCGAAACCTTTTCCAGGGCGCGGTGCCGGATCCGGCCCTTGACGCGGGCCAGCATGGCGCCGAGGCGGCCGATGTCGGTGAGGCCGCCGGCCGCGTCGCGGCGAGTCGCGCGCAGCAGCACGTGGTCGGGCTGGTGCTTGCGCAGCACGTCGTAGATCAGGTCGGCGTTGAAGGTGACCTGGCGGCCGCTCTTCTCGCGGCCCGGATGGCGCGGCTCGATCAGGCCGGCGATCACCGCGACGTTGCGGAAGGTCCGGCGCAGCATCGAGGACTCGGCCATCCACTCCTCCAAGTCGTCGCCCAGCATGTCCTGATCGAACAGCGCGTCCATGTCCTCGGCCGGCTTCAGGCTCCAGACCGCGATGACGTAGTCGGTGGCGACGAAGCCGAGCGGCCCGAGGCCGGCGCGCTCCATGCGCCGGGTCAGCAGCATGCCGAGGGTCTGGTGGGCGTTGCGGCCCTCGAAGCAGTAGGCGACCAGGAAGGCCTTGCCGCCCCGCGGGAAGGTCTCGACCAGCAAGCCCTCGGCCGGCGGCATGACCGAGCGCCACTGCTGCAGGCGCAGCCACTCGGAGACCGCCTCGGGCAGCGCGCCCCAGGCCTGCGGGTCCTCGAGCATGGCGCGCACCCGGTCGGCCAGGTGGGTGGACAGCGGCAGGCGGCCGCCGACGTAGGCCGGCACGGCGGGCTCGCCGCCCTGGGCGCGGCTGGCAACCAAGGTGGTCTCGCGGATGCCCTCGAAGCGCAGCAGCTCGCCGGCGAAGACGAAGCTGTCGCCGGGCTCCAGGCCCATGGCGAAGTACTCCTCGACCTCGCCGAGCACCCGGCCTCCCGAATGCCCTCTGCCGAGCCTGACCGTCAGGGTCGGCGCCTCGACGATGGTGCCGACGTTCATGCGGTAGCGCTTGATGTGCCGGGGCGAGGCGATCTTGTAGCGGCCGCCGGCGTCGCGGCTGAGGCGGCGATAGCGCTGATAGCTGCGCAGCGCGTAGCCGCCGGTCGCGACGTAGTCGAGCACGTCGTCGAAGTCGCCCCGCGCGAGATCGCTATAGGGCGCGGCGCGGCGCACCTCGTCGAACAGCGCGTCGGGCTCGAAGGGGCCGGCGCAGGCGGTGCCGAGGATGTGCTGGGCCAGCACGTCGAGGCCGCCCGGCAGGGGCGGGTCGCCGTCCAGGGTCTCGGCGCGCACGCCCTCGACCGCGGCGCGGCATTCCAGCACCTCGAAGCGGTTGGCCGGCACCAGCAGCGCCCGGCTCGGTATGTCCAGGCGGTGGTTGGCGCGGCCGATGCGCTGCATCAGGCGCGACACGCCCTTGGGCGCGCCGATCTGCACGACGAGATCGACCGCCGCCCAGTCGACGCCGAGGTCGAGCGAGGAGGTCGCGACCACCGCGCGCAGCGCGCCGCGGGCGATGGCGGCCTCGACCTTGCGGCGCTGCTCGGCCGCCAGGCTGCCGTGGTGCAGGCCGATGGGCAGCTTGTCGTCGTTCAGGTGCCAGAGCCCCTGGAACACCAGCTCGGCCTGGGCCCGGGTGTTGACGAAGACCAGGGCGGTGCGGGTCCGGCGGATCCGCTCGTAGACCTCCGGCAGGGCATGCACCGCCATGTGCCCCGACCAGGGCAGGCGCTCGCGGGTCGTCAGGATGTCGATCTCGGCCTTGGCGCCGCCCGAGGCCAGCACCCGCGCCACCGCCGGATCCTCCCGCCGGCCCGTCGTCGAGAGCCAGGCGGCGAGGCCGTCGACGTCGCGCACCGTGGCGGACAGGCCGACCCGGCGCAGGCCGGGCGACAGGCCCTGCAGCCGCGCCAGGCCGAGCGACAGCAGGTCGCCGCGCTTGTTGTCGGCCAGGGCGTGAAGCTCGTCGACCACGACGCAGGCCAGGCCGCCGAAGATTTGCGGTGCGTCGTGGTAGGACAGCAGCAGGGCGAGCGACTCCGGCGTGGTCAGCAGGATGTCAGGGGGGCGTCGCCGTTGTCGCTGGCGCTTGGCTTGGGGCGTATCGCCGGTCCGGGTCTCGCAGCGAACCTCGAGGTCCAGCTCTTCGATCGGCGACAGCAGGTTGCGGTGGATGTCGACCGTCAGCGCCTTGAGCGGCGACACGTAGAGCGTGTGAATCCCGACGTCTTCCGAGCCACGTCCCTCCGCGAGCTGAACCAGGCTCGGCAGGAAGCCGGCCAGGGTCTTGCCGCCGCCGGTCGGCGCCACGAGCAGCGCCGAGCGGCCGGCCCGCGCCGCCTCGAGCATGGCGAGCTGGTGGCCGTGGGGCCGCCAGCCGCGTCGCGCGAACCAGGCGTCGAAGCGCGCCGGCAGGGCCGCGTCGTCGCTGCGATCGAGGGCTGCTGAGTCGGGGCTCACCCGAGGCAAGATAGCGGGTCGGGAAACTCCGTCCAATGCGTCTCCCACCGCGATTTCCTCTCGGCGGGGTCTGCTCTAGGATGCGCGCCGCGTGCAAGGGGAAGCGAGGCGATCGATGGCGCGTCTATGGCTGTTCGTGTTTCTGCTGTCGCTCTGGGCGCCGGCCGCCGAGGCGATCGATTCGCACGGCAAGTACGGCATCTTCGGCTCCGGCCAGGTCCGCTGCAATCAGTGGCTGCGCAGCCGCGAGCTCAAGGACTCGACCTCCTACCGCGACGCTGCCTGGGTGGCCGGCTACGTCACCGCCTACAACCGCTGGGTCTTCAAGGGCCGCTCCGTGCATCCCGAGCGCGACGAGGAGTCGATGATGGCGATGATCGACAGGTTCTGCACGGAGAACCCGATGGACACGGTCTCCGGCGCCGCCGAATCGATGATCCTGGAGCTGCTGCGCCGCCAGTAGGCGCGGCCATCAGCTACTGCGTGACGGCCTGGCCGTCGGCGCCGACCAGCACCTGATCGACCAGGCGCACGAAGATCGGGAAGCTGTTGCTGGAATAGATGATCGTCGCCTCGATGTAGCGCACGTCGGCGGTGTCGATGCGACAGTTCTTGCCCCGGTTGACGCCCTTGGGGCAGCGGACGCGGCCCTTAGGGTCGGCGACGAAGACGTAGTCGACGCCGTCGAGCGCCGGCGCGGGCTTGCGCGGGATGAACCTGATCGAGTTGCGGTAGCAGCGGGTCTTGGGCCGGGTCTTGACGTACTGGCCCATCGACATGCCCTGGGAGATGGCCTTGGAGAGGTAGTCGCGCTTGACGCGGGCATCCTCGAAGGAGAGGCAGAACTCGTAGAGCCCGGAGGTCTGCCTGTCGACCTGCAGCCGGCTCGGGGTATCGGCCGAGGCGGCGAGCGGCGCGGCGAGGAACATGACGGCCAGTGCGCACGCCAGGGCTGCTGCTCTCATCCGACAAGTCCTCCGCGAATCGCCCCGCCGGGGCCGGCTCCGACGGCGGTATAGCGAAGCCGCCGCAGACCGGCAACCGTGCCTTGATCACGGCTCGGCCATGGGCGTCAGGCGGCCTCGAGAGCGGCGTAGGCGACGGCGATCTCGGCCGCGGCGCGGGCGTTGTCGACGATCAGGGCGGCGTTGGTCTCGAGCGTCCGGCCGCCGCTCAGCTCTGCCAGGCGGCCCAGCAGGAAGGGGGTCAGCGCCTTGCCGGCGACCGACTGCTGCCAGGCCTCGCGCTCGGCCTGGGCGATCCAGCGCTCCACCTGGCCGGCGTCGAGCGCGGCCACGGCCGGCGGCGGATGGGCGATCAGCAGGCCGCTCGGCAGGCCGAGGCCCCAGTGCGCCGCCATGGCCGCGGCGACCGCGCTGGCGTCCGGCAGGCTGGCCGGCAGCGGCAGGCCGCTGTCGCGCAGGTAGAAGGCGGGAAAGCGGTCGCAGGCCAGGCCGATGACCGGCACGCCCAGGCTCTCCAGCAGCTCGAGGGTGCGCGGCAGGTCGAGGATCGCCTTGGCGCCGGCCGAGACCGCGGCCAGGGGATGGCGGGCGAGGGCGATGAGATCGGCCGAGATGTCGAAGGTGTCCTCGCCGCCGCGGTGCACCCCGCCGATGCCGCCGGTGGCGAAGACCCGGATGCCGGCCTTGGCCGCCAGGGCCAGGGTCGCCGCCACGGTGGTCGCGCCGCCGGCGCCGGCGGCCAGCGCCGGTCCCAGGTCGCGGGTGCTGAGCTTGGGCGTCTCCTCGGGGCCGGCGAAGCGCTCGAGGCCCGAGGCATCGAGGCCGATGCGGACCCGGCCGTCGAGCAGGCCGATGGTCGCCGGCAGGGCGCCGGCCTTGCGCACCGCCGCTTCGGCCCGCCGCGCCGTCTCCAGGTTGACCGGGTGGGGCAGGCCCTGGGCGATCACCGTGGTCTCCAGCGCGACCACCGGCCGGCCCTCGGCCAGGGCGGCCGCGATCTCCGGCAGAACCTCGAAGGCGGTCGTCATGCGCCCGCGCCGCGCAGCAGGGCCAGGCGCTCGGCCAGGGCCTCGGGCGTGTAGGGCTCGGGCGGCCGGACGCCCCAGACCGGGCCGGGCCAGGCGGCATCGGCGGTGAAGCGGGCGATGACGTGGAGGTGGAGCTGCGGCACCTGGTTGCCGAGGGCGGCGACGTTCATCTTGTCCGGCCGGAACGCGGCTTTGAGCAGGCGCGAGGCGCGCAGGATCTCGCCGGTCATGACCGGCAGGTCGGCCTCGGCCAGGTCGTCGAAGTCGCGCAGGCCCGAGCGTTGCGGCACCAGCACCAGCCAGGGATAGTGGCTGTCGTTCATCAGGAGGACGCGGCTCAAGGTCCAGCGCGCCACCTCGACCGTATCCTCCGCCAAGCGCTCGTGGAGCTGAAAGTCCTCCGCCATGGCCGGTGCCTCCACCCGTAGCTCTGTCCATCCTGAAAGCTGGCTCACGGTAACCGAGGCCGGGCTCTACTGCGAGCCGGGCGATTTCTACGTCGATCCCGCCCGGCCCGTGCCGCGCGCCCTGGTCACTCATGGTCATGCCGATCACGCCCGGCCGGGCAACGGCGCCGTCCTGGCGACGCCCGAGACCCTGGCGATCATGCAGGCCCGCTACGGCGAGGCGGCCTGGCGCGAGCAGCAAGCCTTGGCCTACGGCGACCGCCTGGAGGTCGGCGGCGTCTCGGTCGGCCTGGCGCCGGCCGGTCATGTGCTCGGCTCGGCCCAGGCCGTGCTGGAATGGCGCGGCTGCCGGGTCGTGGTCTCCGGCGACTACAAGCGCCGGCCGGACCCGACCTGCGCCGGCTTCGAGGTCGTGCCCTGCGATCTCTTCATCACCGAAGCGACCTTCGGGCTGCCGGTCTTCCGCCATCCGGACGACGGCGCGGAGATCGCCAAGCTGCTGGCCTCGCTGGCCACCTATCCGGAGCGGGCGCACCTGGTCGGTGCCTATTCCCTCGGCAAGGCGCAGCGGATCCTCGCCCTCATCCGCCAGGCCGGCTACGACAAGCCGATCTACCTGCACGGCGCGCTGCAGGCCCTGACCCGGCTCTACGAGGGCTTCGGGCTCGACTTCGGTGCCTTGCTGCCGGCGACGGGCGCGGCCAAGGCCGAGCTGGCCGGCGAGATCGTCCTGGCGCCGCCCTCGTCGCTGACCGACCGCTGGAGCCGGCGCCTGGGCGAGCCGGTGACCGCCATGGCCTCGGGCTGGATGCGCGTGCGCGCCCGTGTCCGGCAGCGCGGCGCCGAGCTGCCCCTGGTGATCTCCGACCACGCCGACTGGGACGAGCTGACCCGCACCATCGCGGAGGTCGAGGCGCCCGAGGTCTGGGTCACCCACGGCAACGAGGACGCACTGGTGCACCACGCGACGCAGCAGGGCATCGCCGCGCGCGCCCTGGCGCTGGTCGGCCGCGGCGAGGAGGAGCAGGAGCAAGACGGGCGGGCTTCGGGGGCTGAGGCGTGAAGGACTTCGCGACGCTGCTCGACCGCCTGAGCTTCACGCCGCAGCGCAACGGCAAGATCCGCCTGCTCGCCGAGCACTTCCGCAACGCGCCGGACCCGAACCGCGGCTACGCCCTGGCGGCGCTGACCGGCACCCTGGAGCTGGCCGCCGCCAAGCCGGCCCAGGTCCGCGCCCTGGTCGAGAGCCGGGTCGACCCGCAGCTCTTCGCCTGGTCCTACGACTACGTCGGCGACCTGGCCGAGACCGTCGCCCTGATCTGGCCGGAGCGGCCCGGCGCCAAGCGGCCGCCGGACCTGCCCGACGTGGTCGAGCGCCTGCGCCTGGCCTCGCGGCGCGAGGCGCCGGCGATCCTCGAGACCTGGCTGGACGGGCTCGACGCCACCGGCCGCTGGGCGCTCTTGAAGCTGATCACCGGCGCGCTGCGGGTCGGCGTCTCGGCACGCCTGGCCAAGACCGCCTTGGCGGAGCTGGGCGCACCGGACCTCGCCGCCATCGAGGAGGTCTGGCACGGCCTGGCGCCGCCCTACGAGGCGCTCTTCGCCTGGCTCGAGGGCCGCGCCGCGCGCCCCGAGGTCGACCACCGCAGCGCCTTCCGGCCGCTGATGCTGGCCCAGCCGCTGGAGGCGGCCGAGCTGCCGAGCCTCGACCCGGCCGCCTACCGCGCCGAATGGAAGTGGGACGGCATCCGCGTGCAGCTCGTCGCCGGCGGCGAGACGCCGCGGCTCTTCTCGCGCAGCGGCGACGACATCGGCCGCGCCTTCCCGGACGTGCTCGAGGCGATGCGCTTCGACGCCGTGCTCGACGGCGAGCTGCTGGTCCTGCGCGACGGCGCGGTCGCGCCCTTCAACGACCTGCAGCAGCGGCTCAACCGCAAGACGGTGACGCCCAAGCTGCTGCGCGCGCAGCCGGCCCATGTCCGGCTCTACGACATCCTCTTCGAGGCCGGCGAGGACCTGCGTGCGCTGCCCTTCGACGAGCGCCGCGCGCGCCTCGAGGCCTGGCACGCCCGCGAAGCGCCGGCGCGCAGCGACCTCTCGCCCCTGGTGCCCTTCGAAGACTGGGACGCCTTGGCCGCCTTGCGCGCCGGGCTCCGCGAGCAGGGCATCGAAGGCCTGATGCTCAAGCGCGCCGACAGCGCCTACGAGGCCGGCCGGCCGAAGGGCCCATGGTTCAAGTGGAAGCGCGACGCGCTGATCCTCGACACCGTGCTGATGTACGCCCAGCGCGGCCACGGCAAGCGCAGCTCCTACTACTCCGACTACACCTTCGGCGTCTGGCGCGACGCGGACGAGGGCGGCGTCGAGCTGGTGCCGGTCGGCAAGGCCTACTTCGGCTTCACCGACGAGGAGATGCGCCGCCTCGACAAGTGGATCCGCGACAACACGGTCGAGCGCTTCGGCCCGGTGCGCGCCGTCAAGCCCGGCCTGGTCCTCGAAGTCGCCTTCGACGCCCTGCACCGCTCCAAGCGCCACAAGTCCGGCCTCGCCATGCGCTTCCCGCGCGTCTCCCGCATCCGCTGGGACAAGCCGGCGAACGAAGCCGACTGGCTGGCGGCGGCGGAGGCGTTGTTGGAGGGGTAGGGTGCTGCGACCGGGCGCGGGTAACGACCGCCCCCTCACCCAGCTCCGGCTAAGCGCGACCTGCGGTCTCGCTAAGCCTGCGCAACCCTCTCCCTCGTCGGGGGAGAGGGAAAGGTTGTGATGCCATGCCCCACTTGGCCCTCTCCCCCGACGAGGGAGAGGGACGCGGAGACTTGGCGAGGCGAAGCCGAGCCCTAGTCGTAGCTGGGTGAGGGGGCGGTCGTTCCCCTCCCGAACACGGCACCGCCCTCACCGCTGCGCCGTCATGTAGTCCGGCGCGATGTAGACCGCCGCGTCCGACGGCGGCAGCGGGTCCTTGCCGCGGATCGCGTCGGACAGCTTTTCGGCCATCATGATGGTCGGCGCGTTGAGGTTGCCGCTGACGATGTTCGGCATGATCGAGGCGTCGACCACGCGCAGGCCGTCGATGCCGTGCACCTTGGCCTCGCCGTCGACCACCGAGAGGCTGTCGCTGCCCATCTTGCAGGTGCACGAGGGGTGATAGGCGCTCTCGCCCTTGGCGCGGACGAAGGCGTCGATCTCGGCGTCGCTCTGCACCTCGGGGCCGGGCGCCAGCTCGGGGCCGCGGTAGGGGGCGAAGGCCTCCTGGGCGAAGATCTCGCGGGTCAGGCGCACGGCGGCGCGCATCTCGGCGCGGTCGCCCTCGGTCGCCATGTAGTTGAACAGGATCGAGGGCGGGTCGCGCGGGTCCTTGCTGCGAAGCTTGACCCAGCCCATCGAGGTCGGCCGCATCGGCCCGACGTGGGCCTGGTAGCCCTCGGCCTGCAGCGTGTCGGAGCCGTCGTAGGAGGCGGCGATGGGCAGGAAGTGGTACTGCAGGTCCGGGTGCTCGACGCCGGGCCGGCTGCGGATGAAGCCGCCGGCCTCGAAGTGGTTGCTGCCGCCGGGGCCCTGGCCGGTGAGGTACCAGCGGATGCCGATGAGCGCCTTGCGCAGGGGCCGGGTCGCGCCGTAGAGCGAGACCGGCTGGGTGCAGGCGTGCTGGACGTAGATCTCCAGGTGGTCCTGCAGGTTGCGGCCGACGCCCGGCAGGTCGGCCACGACGGGGATGTCGAGCGCCTGCAGCTCGTCGGCCGGGCCGATGCCGGAGAGCAGCAGGACCTGCGGCGAGTTGATGGCGCCGGCGCTGAGGATCACCTCGCGCGTCGCCCGGACCTCCTTGTCCTCGTTGCCCCGCCGGAAGGCGACGCCGACCACCCGCCGGCCCTCGAAGAGCAGGCGCGTGGTCAGCGCCCGGCTGATCACCGTGACGTTGGGCCGCGCCATGGCCGGCCGCAGGTAGGCCTTGGCGGCGCTCCAACGGCGGCCCCGGTAGGTCGTGCGGTCCATCGGCCCGACGCCTTCCTGCTGGAAGCCGTTGAGGTCCTGGGTCACCGGGTAGCCGGCCTGCTCGCCGGCGGCGACCCAGGCGGCGTGCAGCGGCGAGTCGGTGCGGCCGGCGGCGACCTGCAGCGGGCCCTCGCCGCCGCGGTAGGCGTCCGGCCCGGATTCGTGGGTCTGGGCGCGCCGGAAGTAGGGCAGCACGTGGGCGTAGGACCACTGGCCGAGGCCGGCGTGCTGGGCCCAGCGGTCGTAGTCGCGGGCGTGGCCGCGGATGTAGCACATGCCGTTGATGGTCGAGGAGCCGCCGAGCACCTTGCCGCGCGGACAGTACATGCGGCGCTCGTCCATCGCCGGCTCGGGCTCGGAGTGGTAGGCCCAGTTGAAGGCCGTGCCCATCAGCGGATAGGCGAAGGCGGCCGGCATCTGGATCGTCCAGGACCAGTCCCAGTCCCGGCCGCCGGCCTCCAGCACCAGGACCCGGGCCCCGCCGTCGGCCGACAGCCGGTCGGCCAGCACGCAGCCGGCCGAGCCGGCGCCGATGATGATGTAGTCGAAGTCTCCGGCCATCCCCGCCCCTCGCTAGCCCACGGGCGATCGCCCGGCCACCTGCATCGCGCGGCTGGGCGGAAATGGCAACCTTGGAACGCCGGCGGCGGCGCCTTCGAGGCTCGCCGATGGTGTGTGGCTGGACCTTGGCGCCTTCCTTGCTTGGGCGGAATCGGCACCGCCCCGCTCGTCCGGTAACGCTCTGGCGATCACCGCTTGTCGCGGCAGCCGTCGACATGGAAACGAACCGCCCCCTCACCCAGCTCCGTCTAGGCTCGGCTGCGCCTTACCAAGCCTGCGCGTCCCTCTCCCCCGTCGGGGGAGAGGGCTGTGAAGGCTTAGCGAAGCCGAAGGCTGAGCTTGGCCGGAGCTGGGTGAGGGGCGGTTCGTTTGCCCTTTGGCAACCGGCGGGTGATTCCGCCTGAGCCGGTAGCTTTAGGCCGCGAGCCCCGGTGCCTGCTGCGTGAAGGCGTCGAGCTGCGCTTCGGTGAGGCCGGCCTCGGCGATGCAGAGCACGCTGGCCTCCTCGTCGAGCCGTAGCACCCGGCCGGTCACGCTGCCCAAGCCGGGCACCTCGAGCGCGACCGGCTGGCCGACCTCGAGGGCCATCGGGGCGACGACACGCATGCCCCTCGGGGAGATCTCGACCACGCGGCAGGGCTGCTGGCCGTCCGGCGTCCGGATCTCCGCGCCGACGTCGACCGGGCGCCGGCCCTGCTTGCGCCGCTCGCCGCTGTCGGAGCGCACCGAGGTCAGGAACTTGGTGATCTGCTGGCCGATGCTCTCGATCTTGTCGGACATCGCGACCGAGACGTTGCGCACCTGGTTGGCCTGCTGGCCGACCTCGTCGGCGACGGCGGCGACTTCCTCGATGTTGCTCGAGAGGTCCGTGACGCTGTCGGACGCCCGCGTCACGTTTCCGGTGATCTCGCGGGTCGCGGCGTTCTGCTGCTCGATGGTCGAGGCGATGGTCGCCGCGGCTTCGCTCATCTCCGTGATCGTCTGGCCGATGGTGCGGATCGCCGCGACCGCGTCGCCGGTCACGGTCTGCATCTGGCCGATCTGCTCGGAGATCTCGTGCGTGGCCTTGGCGGTCTGATTGGCCAGGCTCTTGACCTCGCCGGCGACGACGGCGAAGCCCTTGCCGGCTTCGCCCGCGCGGGCCGCCTCGATGGTCGCGTTCAGAGCCAGCAGGTTGGTCTGCTCGGCGATGTTGGAGATCATGTCGACCACTTCGCCGATGTTCTGTGCGGCGTCGGCCAGGCCGCCGACCGTCTCGTTGGTCTTGCTGACCTGCTCGACCGCGACGTTGGCTGTGCTGGTGCATTGGCCGACCTGCTGGTCGATCTCGCCGATGCTGACCGACAGCTCTTCGGAGGCCGCGGCGACGGACTGCACGCTGCCGGCCGCGTTCTCCGAGGTCGAGGAAAGCTGGGCGCTCTTCTCGCTGGTGACCAGGGCACCGCTGGCGAGATGGTCGGCCGCCCCGCGCATCTCCTTCGAGGCCTCGAGGGTGTCGACCAGGAGGTGCTTGACGCCCTCCTCGAAGCCCGTGGCGATCTGCTCGATGTAGAGCCGACGGTCCCGTTCGCTCTGTGCCCGCATCGCCTCCTGGTCGGCCTCGAGCTTGCGCATCTGCGCGAGATGCAGCTTGAAGGAGTCGATGGCCTTGGTGATGGCGCCGACCTCGTCGCCGCCGCAGGACGGGCAACTGTCTGCCGAGCCGGCCTGGGACAGGGCGTCGAGATCGCGGACCGCCGAGGAGAGCGGCTTGACGATCAGCACCATGAGGATCGCGGCGACGGCCAGCGCCACGAGCAGGGTCAAGGCCATGGCGCCGATCATCCAGGTCTTGGTGGACTCGACGCTCTCCTCGGTCGCCAGGCGGAACTCGAAGCCCTCGGCGGCGGTCTGCTCGACCAGGTCGTCGAGCCGGGCCTGGTCCTCGATCAGCACCGCGAGGCCCTGAACCCGCGCGCCCTCGACGCCGGAGAGGAAGGCCTCGTTCGCCTCGACCCATTCCTCCGAGATGGCGTAGATCGACGCGGCGATGGCCCTCGAGGCCTCGGAGAGGGCGCGCTCTTCGACGACCTCGATGTTCTCCAGGAACTCCTCGGCAAGCTCGGACAGGGCTTCGATGGCCTCTGCCCGGTCCGGCAGGCTGGCTTCCGGCGTCTCGTTCGTGGTGACCACGGCGGTCTCTGCCGAGCCGCCGGCGGCGGCCGTCGCTAAGAGGCGTTGCCGCTCGCTGTTCGGGCCGGCGAGCGGTTGCTTGCCGGCGGCGACGTTCAGCAGCCGCTGCCGCTCGCTCAGGCTTCTGCCGAGAGCGGCGGCGCCCGCCGGGCTCTCGGCGGTCGTCGCCTCTGTCGTCGCCTCTGCTGCCGCCGTCGCGCCGCCATCCCGGTCGATCTGCGCCAGGAGCATGCGCATCTGAGCGAAGTTGGTTGCCGACGCCCGGGCGAAGTTGATCGCCATGAGGGGCTTGTCGTACATCTCGATCGCCGCGCGTCCCATCTGATTGAGGGACACCAGGGCATAGGCCCCCAAGCCGGCGGACAGAAGGACGACGGACAGGAGGCCGAGGATAATCTTGAGCGAGATCGACATGCTGGCTGCCTGGACTCGGTTTCGGCGATGGCGATGACGTCAGTTGACGACGACCTTCATCTTCATCTTGGGATGGATGCCGCAGCGCACCTTGAACTTGCCCGGCTTGTCGAAGGTCACCGCGACGCTGTCGCCGGGGCCTTGCAGGCCGCTGTTGAAGTCGAGCTTCTTGATCAGGATGTTGTGCTTGACGCTGTCGTTGTTGACGAAGTGGACCGTCGCGCCCTGGCCGACCGAGATCTCCTTCTCGGTGAAAGCCTTGTCGACCTGAGTGACCGTCGCCGCCGTCGAGGCCAGGGCGAGGCCGGCGCCGGTCGCGGCGAAGAGCCAGCCGGCGAAGAAAAGCGATCTTTCGAGGGTCTTCATGTAAGCAGCTCCAATTTGCGTGTTGCTGTCGTGCGCGTCGGGTCGGGGCCGGCTGCCGTCAGTTCGGCAGGATCGGCAAGGTCACGGGATCGTCGGCACTGGTCAGGCTCAGCAGGAAGGCGACGAGGTCGTCGCGCTCCCGGTCCGTCACCTCGAAGGGCTTGATGTCTTCGGAGAGCGTCGGCCGCTCGATGAAGCCGTCGGCGTAGTGGTCGATCACCTCGCGCAGGCTGGCGATCGAGCCGTCGTGCATGTAGGGCGCCCGCTGCGCGATGTTGCGCAGGCCCGGCGTCTTGAAGGCGTGGCGCAGCTCGGCGATGCCGAGCACCTCCTCGCGGCCCGGGTCCTCGGAGGCCAGGCCGATGTCGTGGAAGCTGTCGTCGGTCATGTTCCAGCCGCTGTGGCAGGCCGTGCAGTTGGCCTTGCCGTTGAACAGCAGGAACCCGTTCTGCGCCGAGGCCGAGATCGCCGTCTCGTCGCCGCGCACCCAGCGGTCGAAGGGCGTCAGGTTGGAGACGATGGTCCGCTCGTAGGTGGCGATGGCGGCGCCGATGGTCTCGTTGGTGATGCCCTGTCCGGGGAAGGCGCGCTCGAACGCGGTCCGATAGCCGGGTATCGCCTCGAGCTCCGGGATCAGGCTTTCGAGGCTCTGGCTCATCTCGCCCGGCGCCTCGATCGGCCCGAGGGCCTGCTCCTCGAGCGAATCCGCGCGGCCGTCCCAGAAGAAGACCTCGCCCCAGGCCAGGTTCAAGATGGTCGGCGTATGCCGGGCGAGCACCTGCATGCCCTGGCCGGTGGCGGTCGGCTGACCGTCTTCCCAGCCCAGGCTCGGGTTGTGGCAGGAGCCGCAGGACAGGAGGTTCGAGCCCGAGAGCCGCGGGTCGAAGAACAGCATCTCGCCGAGCCGCGCCTTGGCTTCGCTATAGGGATTGTCCTGGGGAAAGGGTATGCTGTCCGGCCTGGCGAAGAGGGCCTTGAGCGCCGATATCTCCGCCGAGTCCGCGGTGCGGGCCGCGACCTGTTCCGCAGCGGCTGTCGGCGACGGCTGGAAAGCAACGAAGATGCCGAGGCCCGCGGCGGCCACAAGGCCTATGAAACCGTCTCGAATGGCCAGCATGGTGACAGCCTTCTCCCTCTGCTACTCGTCAAGGCGCTCTGCACGTCCTTCCCCAAAAGGGTTATGCCCTCTGCCTCTTGAAATAGCCTTAATTGTTGGCCGGGTTGTTCCGATTTGCCGGACGGCCTGCCTTCAACGCCTTGCCGGGGCACGCAATTCGGGCCCACAGCTCTGAGATGTTAAGAGACGGTAACGAGTCCGGAGTGCGCCTTGGTCCTGCTGCCATGAGTATCGCCGGCGTCCTGTTCGACAAGGACGGCACCTTGCTCGACTATCACCGCTCCTGGCTGCCGGCCAACAAGGGCGCGGCGCTGGTCGCGGCGGACGGCGACCAGGCCCTGGCCGAGCGGCTGCTGGCGCTCGGCGGCTACGACGCCGAGCAGGGCGTGATCCTGCCCGGCTCCGTCCTGGCCGCCGGCACCACCGCCGAGATCGCCGCGCTCTGGGCCGAAGCGCTGCCCGGCAGCGAACTCGAGGCCCTGACGGCGCGGATCGACGGCGTCTTCGTCGCCGCCGGCCTCACCGACGCGACGCCGGTCACCGAGCTGGCGCCGCTGTTCCAACGGCTCAAGGCGCGCAGCTTGGCGCTCGGCATCGCCACCAGCGACAGCCTCCAGGGCGTGATGGCGAGCCTCGGGCGCTTCGGCGTGCTGGAGCTGCTGGACTTCATCTCCGGCTACGACAGCGGCCACGGCAACAAGCCCGGCCCCGGCCCCTTGCTCGCCTTCTGCGACAGCACCGGGCTCGCCCCGGCGCAGGTGGCCGTGGTCGGCGACAACGCCCACGACCTGGAGATGGCCCGCAGCGGCGGCGCCGGCCTGCGGGTCGGCGTCCTGACCGGCACCAGCCGCCGCAACGACCTGGAGCCCCTGGCCGACAACGTCCTGGCCGACATCACCGAGCTGGAAGCCCTGCTCGATGAGATCGCCGGCCCGGCGGGTCAAGCCCGAGGGTGACGAGGAAATCCTCTGGGGCCTACCGTCAACCGGCAATGCAATGCAATGCGCTGCCGGTGACCAGTGCGTCCTAAACCGCGGCCGGCGTCTCCGGCGTGGCGCCGCGGCGGCGGCGGTTGCGGCGCTCGCGGCTCGGGGCCGGTGGGGCGTCGCCGGCTTCCGCGCCCTGGGAGATCTCGCCGAGACGGCTCATGATCTTCGCCAGGTCGGGCGCCGGGCCCGGCTCGTGGCTCTCCAGGGCGGCGCGCATGGCGGCGACGTGCGTCGGCGTGGTGCCGCAGCAGCCGCCGATGATCCGCACGCCGGCGTCGCGCGCCAGGCGGGCGTAGTCGGCCATCAGCTCGGGCGTGCCGCTGTAGCGGATCTCGCCCTCGACGTAGGCGGGAATGCCGCAGTTGCTCTTGGTGACCAGGATGTCGTCCGGCTGGCGCGCGGCGGCCATGTTGTGGACCACGGCCATCAGCTCGGCCGGCCCGGTGCCGCAGTTGCCGCCGTAGGCGGTCACCCTCGGCATCAGGCCGCGCAGGAACTCGGCGAAGCCGGCGCCGGTGACGCCCATCATGGTCCGGCCGTTGGTGTCGAAGCTGAGGGTGCAGACCAGGGGCAGGTCCGCGGTCGCGGCCCCGGCGAAGGCGGCCGACAGCTCCTCCACCGAGGACATGGTCTCCAGCCAGAGCACGTCGGCGCCGCCCTCGGCCAGCGCCTGGCACTGCTCGGCGAAGGAGGCGGTGCCGTCCTCCTGCGACAGCGGGCCGACGGGCTGGAAGATCTCGCCGGTCGGGCCGACCGAGCCCGCGACCACGACCGGCCGCCCGGCCCGGTCGGCAACCTCGCGGGCCAGCGATGCCGCCTTGCGGTTCAGCTCGACGGCGCGATCCGCGGCATCGTGCAGCTTCAAGCGGTTGCGCGTGCCGCCGAAGGAGTTGGTCAGGATGATGTCCGCGCCGGCCTCGACGAAGTCCCGATGCAGGCCCTGGACCCGCTCCGGATGATCCGCGTTCCAGAGCTCCGGCGAGTCCCCGGTCTCCAACCCCAGCGCGAAATAGTTGGTCCCCGTGGCGCCGTCCGCCAGCAGCCAGGGCCGGGACTCCAGCAGCTCCAAGAAACGGTTCGACATAGAAGCGGATCCTCCGAACCGGGCGCGCGCAAGCCGGTGAGCGAAACCTAGGCTGGCCGCGGGGGGCCTGCAAGCCGCTGTAGAATCAGGCCTCTAGCCCGGCACCGGAACTAGCATTGATTGCATTGCTATCAATGACTACATTGAAGTCGATGACTACGTGAGGGTTCGTCCGCCATGGCCAGCATGACCGTTCGAAATCTGGACGACCAACTGAAATCCCGCTTGCGGATCCGTGCGGCACGCCACGGCCGGTCCATGGAAGATGAGGTGCGCGAGATTCTGCGTGTGGCCCTTGCCCAGGAGGACCGGACAGCCTTGGATCTGGCGGAGTCGATCCATCGCCGCTTCGCCGACCTTGGCGGATTCGAGATGCCTGAGATTCCGCGCGAGATGGGTCGCGAGCCACCTCGCTTCGACGAATGATCATCCTCGATACGGATGTTCTCTCGGCACTGATTGCCAGACGCCCGAACGAGACCGTTGGCGCTTGGCTTGCCGACCAGGCGTCGACGAGCATCTTCACGACGACCATCACCGAGGCCGAGATTGGTTATGGCATGGCGCTCCTGCCGGAGGGGCGAAGACGCCGCGACTTGGAATCCGCGCTTTCGGCCATGATCGAGGAGGACCTCGACGGCCGCGTCTTGCCCTTCGATCGCGTAGCGGCACAGGCCTATGCGCAGATCAGAAGCGATCGGCGGCGGTCGGGCCGACCGATCGCCCCATTCGACGCCCAGATCGCGTCCATCGCCCGCTCGAGAGGCGCGGCCGTGGCGACGCGCAACGTGAAGGACTTCGAGGGCTGCGGCGTGGCGATCGTCAATCCCTGGGAAGCCGGGACGGCGGGTTAGCGGCCAGGCCGCTCCTCCCCCGCCACCTCACGCCGCGTTGGCGGCCCAGCGGCTGCGTTCGGCGGGGAGGGTGACGGTGACGGTGGTGCCGCCGCCCGGGCGTCCGGCGATCTCCAGTCGGCCGTCGTGCAGCTCGACCAGGCGCTTGGTGATGGAGAGGCCGAGGCCGCAGCCTTCGCGGCTCTGGGTCAGCGGGCCCTGCAGCCGGCCGAAGGGCTCCAGCGCCTTGGCCACGTCCTCCGGGGCGATGCCGTCGCCGCTGTCGCTGACGGTCAGAGCCAGGCCGCCGTTCGCCGCGACGTGGCTGCCGATCGTCACCTCGCCGCCGGCCGGCGTGTACTTGACCGCGTTCGACAGCAGGTTGAGCAGGATCTGGCGCAGGGCGCGGCGGTCGACCAGCAGCGCGACCGTGTCCGCCGAGAGGTCGGCGCCGAGGCGCACCTGGTTGCTCTCGGCGTAGTCGGCGAAGAAGCTCACCTCGTTGGCGACCAGCTCGGCGAGATCGACCAGCTCGACGTCCAGCTCGTAGCGGCCGGACTCGACCCGCGAGAGGTCGAGGATGTCGTCGATCAGGCTCAGCAGGTGGTTGCCGCTGCTATGGATGTAGCCGGCGTAGTCGGTGTAGCGCTTGTCGCCGACCGGACCGTAGAGCTGGCGCTTGACGACCTCCGAGAAGCCGAGAATCGCGTTCAGGGGCGTGCGCAGCTCATGGCTCATCTGGGCGAGGAAGTCGCTCTTGGCCCGGCTCGCGCTCTCCGCCTTCGCGCGGTCGCGCTCCGCCTCGTGACGGGCCTGCGCCGACTGCTGCTCGGCCAGCTCGGCGCGCCGTGCCTGCAGGACCGAGAGCACGATCAGCGCCGCGCCGCTGATCAGGATCCCGAGCAGCGATCCCGCCGAGATCAGCGCGAACTGCTCGAAGCCCTTGTTCAAGGTGCGGGCGAAGGCGTTGTCCTCGTGGAAGGCCGCGATCACCGCGCGGTGGATCGGCCGCTCCGCGGCCCGCAGCTCCTCGATCAGCGCCGGGGCCCCGGTCAGGTCGCCGTCGGCGAGGGCGACCAGTGCCGGCTCCAGCTCGATCAGGCGCCCTCGGAACTTGGCGACCGTCTCCTCGATCTCGGGGACCTTGGTCAGCAGGGCGCCCTGGGAGCCCTCGCGGAAGAGCTGCAGGCGGCTGTGCAGCGCGCCGATGCGGCGCTCCAGCTCTCGCCGCGTGGCCGGGGTGGCGTCGATGGCCCGGGACTCGACGGCCTCCATGAACTTGAGATAATCGCGCTCGAGCTGCGTGGCGATCCAGATCACGTGGCCGTACTCGTCGCGGTCGACGCGATAGAGCTCCGCCAGGTTCTTCACGCTGAAGAACAAGCTGCAGAGAAAGACGGCGATGACCGCCGTCAGGATCCAATTGATCCCGATGCGCCGGTTTCGAGTCATCGGATCTGGAGTTCGACCAGCTGCCAGATCATCTTGCGGTCGGTGTCGAGACCGTCGAGCTCCTTGTAGTCGTCGCGCGGGTAGACGATCCAGAGCGGGCCCTTGTCGCGGGGCGTCAGCGTCTCGCCGTTCATCTCGAAGGCCAGGACCACGGGATAGCGGTAGAAGTCCTGCGTCGGGATCTTGACTTCGTAGTCGTTGAGCGCCACGGCGTGCGCCATCTCGCCGCGGACGCCGACATGATCCAGCAGGGCGCTGACCAGCACGCCGCGGAAGACGCCGACACCGTCGGTCCAGGTCGTCCGGGTGCGCACCTCGACGATGCCGAGAGCCTCGAGCATGGGGCGATCGAAGGACCAGGCCACGGCGGCCGCTCTGCCGTGCGCGGCGCCGGTCACCGTCAGGATGACCTCGCCGGTCGGTTGCGGCTGCGGCGGTGCGGCGGCCGAGGCCCTGTCGGCAGCGGCGGCTGACAGCATCAGGACCAGCCCGAGGACGGCGCCGGCGATCAAAATCCCTGTTCGATCAGATGCTTGCTTAAGCGACATAGCGTTCCCCCCGCTCTATCGCGCCCATAGAAAGGGCGAGCCACTAGCCTGGCTTAAGCTAAGACAACTACTTAGGCTTTATTGACGGAACGTTAACGCGGCGGGGGAGCCGGTAGCGCGACCGTCGATTCACGTCCGCGGCTTCAGGTTCTCCGGATCGTAGAGCGGCTCGTAGCCGACGCCGGCTACCTGGACCGGATAGGTCTCGCCGAAGTACTCGACCTGGAATGCCTTGCCTTTGACCGCCAGCGCGTGGGGCAGATAGCCGAGCGCGATGTTCTTGCCGATCGTCGGGCCGTAGGCGATGGAGGTGGTGAAGGAGCGGCGGCCCTCGGAATCGACGATGGTCTCGCCGCTTTCGGGATCCATGATCGGCAGGATGCCGACCGGGTAGCGCGCCACGCCCGTCGAGTCCCGGTTGTCGGTCATGACGAAGGTGCAGAGCATGGCCGGCTGGTGGTCGCGGGCGCGGTGCTCGAGGTAGGCGGCCTTGCCGATGAAGTCGGCGTCCTTGACCTTGGGGCGGGCCAGGTCGGCCTCCAGCAGATTGTACTCGGTCAGGAGGTCGGCGTTCTGCAGGCGCAGGCTCTTCTCCATCCGGCGCGAGTTGGCGTAGGTCTCGACGCCGAAGGGCATGACGTCCTGCGCGCGCAGCGCGTCCCAGACGGCGAGGCCGTCGTCGTAGCGCATGTGCAGCTCCCAGCCCTGCTCGCCGACGTAGGAGATGCGGAAAGCCGAGACGGCCTTGCCGGCGATGGTGAGCGCCTTGATCGAGGCGAAAGGGAAGCTCTCGTGGGTCAGGCTTTCGGGGTCGTCGACCACCTTCTGCAGGCTGGTCCTGGCGTTCGGGCCCCAGATGCCGATGGTGGTGAAGTCGGTCGAGACGTCGGTGATCTCGACGGCGTAGCCCAGGTCTTCCGCCATGCGCTTCATGTAGACGAAGTCGCGGTTGCCGGCGTCCGCGCCGTCGACGAAGCGGAAACGGTCGGCCATGCGGAACACGGTGAAGTCGGCTTTGACCATGCCCTGTTCGTCGAGGAAGTGGGTGTAGATGCCCTTGCCGACCTGATTGTCGCCGCCGACCTTGGCGACACAGAGGTATTCCATGAAGGCCACGTGGTCCGGGCCGGTCACGTCGTAGATCGCGAAGTGCGAGAGATTGACCATGCCGACGTCGGCGCTCATCTCCAGGTGCTCGGCGTTGGAGACGCGCCAGAAGTGGCGGTTGTCCCACTCGTTCTCGCGCACAGGGACCTGGTTGCCGTACTTCTCCAGCAGATGCTCGTTGGCGGCGTAGCCGTGGGCGCGCTCCCAGCCGCCCAGCTCCATGAAGTAGCCGCCGAGCTCTTTCTCGCGCTCGTAGAAGGGACTGCGGCGGACGCCTCGGCCGCCGGCGAAGGGCTCGCGCGGATGGACGGCCGGGTTGTAGATCTTCATCGCCGTCTCGGTGCAGCGGGCGTGGATGAAGTCCTCTTGCGTCTGGAAGGGGTAGAAGCGCGCGTAGTCGATCGCGTGGTGGTCGATCACCGTGCGGCCATCGGTCATCCAGTCGACCAGCAGCTTGGCCATGCCGGGGCCGTCCTTGACCCAGATCGCGACGGCGTACCAGAGGCCGCGCACCGCCTGGCTCTCGCCGATGGAGGGGCCGCCGTCCGTGGTCACCTGCAGCAGGCCATTGAAGGAGCGCTTCTCGTCGTAGCCCAGCTCGGCGAGGATCGGCGTCAACTCCATCGCGCGCTCGAGCGATGCCATCACCTGCTCGATGTCCAGGTCGCGCTGCGAGGGCGAGAGGCGCGCCTCGGTCTTCTCCAGGAGGTCGCGCGGGTGGCAGAGGCGCGGCTCCTGCTCCTCGTAGTAGCCCCACTCGATCATGCCGCCTTCGGTGGTCTTGGGGTCGCCGGTGTCGCGCATGTAGGCGGAGTTGCCCTGGTCGCGGAGCAGCGGCCAGCCGATGTCCTTGCCGGTCCCCGCGAACTCTTCGTAGGGGCCGAACCAGAGCAGCGGATGGTCGACCGGCATGACCGGCAAATCCTCGCCGACCATGCCGGCCATGAGGCGCCCCCAGAGCCCGGCGCAGACGATGACCTTGTCGGCCAGGATCGTGCCGCGCGGGGTCTCGACGCCCTTTATGCGTCCCTGCTCGACGATCAGGTCGGTGGCGGGCGTGTTGGCGAAGGACCTCAGCTTGCCGGTCTTCTCGGCGGTCTCGACCAGGATGCCGGCGACGACCTGGGAGCGGGGCACGACGAGGCCCGCATCGGGGTCCCACAGGCCGCCCTGCACCATGTCCTCCTCCAGGAGCGGGAACTTCTCCTTGATCTCGGCCGGGGTGACGAGCCTGGCGCCGGTGCCGAAGGCCTTGCCGGAGGCGACCTTGCGCTTGATCTCGTCCATGCGGGCGTCATCGCCGACCCGCGCGACCTCGAGCCCGCCGACCTTGGCGTAGTGGCCCATGCGCTCGAAGAAGTCGATCGAGTAGAGCGTGGTCCAGCACGAGAGGAAGTCATGGCTGGTCGCATAGCAGAAATCGGAAGCATGGGAGGTCGAGCCGATGTCCGTCGGGATCGCCGACTTGTCGATGCCGACGATGTCGTCCCAGCCCCGCTCGATCAGGTGGTGGGCCACCGAGGCGCCGACGATGCCACCGAGGCCGACGATGACCACCTTCGCCTTCTGCGGAAACTCAGCCATTTCTTCTCTCCCGAAACTGGGCCGCCTGCTCTCTCCCGGAACCGGGCCGCGGGCCTTCGCCGATTGGGCCGGAAAATCGCGCGGGCCCGGTCGGCGATCAGGGCCGTCTGCGACCGACAAGCGTGGGTTTGCGACACGGGCGGGGGCCTCGGCGGCGGTTCCGGCGGGCCGGCGCTTATGCGCGTTTCCCCGTCGCAGATCCGACAGAGGCGGCGTCGTGGCGGGCGGATAACCCGGCGATAGCAGCGATTCTCCGGGGTAGCGAGCGATGTCCGAGGCGGCGATGGAGCGGCGGGGCAGGCGGGGCCGGGCGGCCGGCGGGGCCGAGGCGCGGCGGGCCGCGCGCAGCGGCGGCGGCGTCGCCAAGCGGCGGCCGATCAGCCGGGCGATGCCGCTCTACGAGCCGCTCAATGCCGAGGCCCTGGAGATGATCGAGCACAACGCTGAGACCGTGCTCGAGGAGATCGGCATCGAGTTCCGCGACGACGCCGAGGCGCTGGAGATCTGGAAGGAGGCCGGCGCCGACGTCCAGGGCGAGCGGGTGCGCTTTCCGCGCGGGCTCTGCCGCAAGCTGATCGCCACCGCCCCCGCGAGCTTCACCCAGCATGCCCGCAACCCGGAACGCAGCGTCGAGATCGGCGGCCCCAACACGGTCTTCGCGCCGGTCTATGGCCCGCCCTTCGTGCGCGACCTGGAGGGCGGCCGGCGCTACGCCACCATCGAGGACTTCCAGAACTTCGTGAAGCTCGCCTACATGGCGCCCTCGATCCACCACTCGGGCGGCACGGTCTGCGAGCCGGTCGACATCCCGGTGAACAAGCGTCACCTGGACATGGTCTACAGCCACATCCGCTACTCGGACATGCCCTTCATGGGCTCGGTGACCGCCGCCGAGCGGGCCGAGGACACGGTGGCCATGGCCAAGATCCTGTTCGGCGAGGACTTCGTCGAGGCCAACACGGTGCTGGTCAGCCTGATCAACGCCAACTCGCCGATGACTTTCGACGGCACCATGCTGGGGGCGCTGAAGGTCTACGCCCGGGCCAACCAGGCGGCCATCGTCACGCCCTTCATCCTGGCCGGCGCCATGTCGCCGGTCTCGCCGGTCGGCACCATGACCCAGACCCTGGCCGAGGCGATGGCCGGCATCGCCTTCGCCCAGCTCGTGCGGCCGGGCGCGCCGGTGATCATGGGCAGCTTCGCCAGCTCGATCTCCATGCAGTCCGGCGCGCCGACCTTCGGCACGCCGGAGCCGGCGCTGGTGCTCTACGGCATGGCCCAGCTCGCCCGGCGCCTGGGCGTGCCCTTCCGCTCCGGCGGCTCGCTCTGCGGCTCCAAGATCCCCGATGCCCAGGCGGCCCACGAGAGCAGCCAGACCCTGCTGCCGACCGTGATGGGCGGGGTCAACTTCGTGCTGCATGCCGCCGGCTGGCTCGAGGGCGGCCTGATCTCCTCCTACGAGAAGTTCGTCGTCGACGCCGACCAGCTCGGCATGATGCAGCGCCTGATGGAGGGCTACGACCTGAGCGAGAACGGCCAGGCCATGGACGCCATCCGCGAGGTCGGGCCGGGCAGCCACTTCCTCGGCTGCGCCCATACCCAGGCGAACTTCGAGACCGCCTTCTATCGCTCCTCGGTGGCCGACAACAACTCCTTCGAGCAGTGGCAGGCCGAGGGCGGCCAGGACACCGCCCAGCGGGCGTCCAACCAGGTCAAGAAGATGCTGGCGGACTACCAGGCTCCCGATCTCGACCCGGCGATCGACGAGGCCCTACAGGCCTTTATCCGCGGCAAGAAGGATTCCATGCCGGACGCCTTCGCTTGACGCCGGGCGGCCCCCGCCGCACAAAGCTCAGCAGTCTCGGGTCATGATCGCCAGCCGGCCGGCAGGGCCGGCTGGCGTCTTTCCGGGGCAGGGCGGCCATGTGGGGGGCTCGGGTTGGGCGATCCGCTCCTGATCATTCTGGAGGGGCTGCTGGTCGGCTTCGCGGTCGCCGCGCCGGTCGGGCCGGTGGCCGTGGTCAGCATCGAGCGGACGCTGGCTCACGGATTGAAGGCCGGCCTCGCCGTCGGGCTCGGGGCGGCCGCCGCCGACACCATCCTGGGTGCCCTGGCCGGCTTCGGCCTGACCGTCGTCGCCGACCTGATCGAAGAGAACCAGGCGGTCATCCGCTTCGTCGGCGGCATCGTGCTGATCGTCCTGGGCATCGTGCTGATCCTGTCGCGGGCCAAGACCAAGCGGCGCGACATCACGGCCGCCGACCTGTTCCACGCCTTCACCTCGGCCTTCGTGATCACGATCTCCAACCCGATCACGATCTTCGCCTTCCTGGCCATCTTCGCCGGCCTCGGCTTCACCGAGGCGGCGGCCACGACGGCCCAGGCCAGCTTCCTGGTCGCCGGCATCTTCCTCGGCGCCTGCCTCTGGTGGCTGTCGCTCTCGGCGGCGATCTCGCTGTTCCGCGACCGGGTCTCGGACCGCACGGTCGCGGTGCTCAAGGGCGGCGCGGGCTACCTGATTCTGGGCTTCGGGATCTACGCCCTGGTGAGCGCCGCCTTCTGAGGCGGCGCCGGCGCTACAGCTTGTTGCCGCCGTGCAGCAGGGAGGGGTAGCGCGTGCCCTCGCCGGGGATCTCCCAGATGATCGTCCGGCCATCGCGATAGACGTTGTAGCAGGACCAGCCGCTGCGGGCCCACCAGGAGCAGTACTGGTCGTTCTCCTCGTCGACGCGCCAACGGCCGCTCTCCTCGGGCCGGTCCTTCGGCTTGTAGAGGGTCAGCCCGTCGGGCCGGAAATATGACTTGTAGGGCGTGCTGCCCCACTCGCCCTCGACCGTGTTGCCGGTCAGCGCCTCGCGGATCTGCTGTCCCGAGAGCTTGCGCTCCTCGCAGAGGGCGGTCTCGGGGGCGACCATCACGAAAGCCGTCAGCAGTGCCGGGAAGGTGCCGACCAGGCAGCGCATAAGCGGGGTCCTTTGAGCGTTTGCGGGGCCACGGGCCAGGGGACGGTCCTGCGGGCGCCTCCCGGGGAGCCGGACCCTAGCACGGCCGCCGGGGCCTGTCCCGCGCCGCGGGGGACCTTCCCGGCCGGCCCTGGGGGCTCCGGGCGCGGTTAACCACATGGGCCCTAAGCGCTTGGTTCCATAAGCATCTCGTGTACAATCGCGCGGTTTTCGGGTCGGCAAGCGGATGCCCATGAGCCAGTTCAGCCCCAGTTCCAGCGGCGCGGGCCGCCTCGAGGCTTGGCGCCGCTATCTGGTCCTGCCCTGTCTCCTGCTGATGGCTTTGGCGCTCGACGCTTGCGCGACCACGGGGGGCCCGGGCTCGGAGGATTCGACCGAGGCCATCGGGCTGCAGGCCCAGGTCGAGGCGCCGGAGCGGCAGCGCATGCTGCACCGCCGCGGCCTCAAGGCCCGCGACCGGGGCATCTACGACACGGCCCTCAGCTACTTCGTCGAGGCCTCGGACGCCGGCTACGGCCCCGCCTCGGTGGCCGCGGGCAAGATCTTCGCCGCCGGCTACCCGGGCATGGGCAAGAACTACGAGGCCGCCGCCGAGCGCTACCGCATGGCGGTCGAGCAGGGCGCCGGCTACGTCGCCGAGCTGCCGCTCGGCGCTTGCTACCAGCAAGGCCTCGGCGTGCCCCAGGATGCGGCCGAGGCCGAGCGCTGGTTCCGGCGCGGCGCCCTGACCGTGGCCGGCCTGCGCGACGTCGTCCGCCAGGGCGCGGAGAGCGACGCCGAGGGCGGCTGGAACCAGCTCCTCGAGACCCTCTTCTCGCCGCATCCGGTGCCCGCCGAGTTCGAGGCGGCGGTTGGCTGGGTGGCCGAGCTGGAGGCGCTCGGCGGGCCGGCGCTCTACGATCTGAGCGAGCAGTACCGGGCCGGCGAGGGCGTGGCCGCGGACGGCCTTCTGAGCGCCGAGCTGCTGCAGCGCGCCTTCGATCGCGACCACCCCGAGGCGGCCTACAGCCTGGCCCAGGACAAGCTGAACGGCTCGGCGGACTCGCGCGACAAGATCGCCGGCATCGACCTGCTCTGGCGGGCGGCGCAGAGCGATCACGTGGTCGCGCAGATGGAGCTGGGCCAGCTCTACGCCGAGACCGAGCGCGACCCGATCGACCGGCAGCGCGCCTACTACTGGCTGATGCGCGCCCACCGCAACGGCGCCGAGATCACCGGCCAGCTCGAGGACGTCGCGGCCTCCCTCTCGGAGGACGAGCGGGCGGCCGTGCTCGAGACCCTCGACCAGGGGCTCGCCTACCTACCCTGAGTCTGCCGCAGGCCTGAGGAGAAGGGCAGGGCGATGGAGTAGAGCGTTGCCGGATCGGGCGGTGTCGCCGGCCCGCTGACGAAGGGAAACGAACCGCCCCCTCACCCAGCTCCGGCTAGGCTCGGCTGCGCCTCACCAAGCCTGCGCATCCCTCTCCCCCGACGGGGGAGAGGGCTGTGGAGGCTTAGCGAAGCCGAAGGCTGAGCTTAGCCGGAGCCGGGTGAGG
>JANQLT010000003.1 GCA_028280455.1 Kiloniellales bacterium | reverse complement strand
CCTACGCATCGCTCTCCCCCGACGGGGGAGAGGGCGTGGAGGCTTAGCGAAGCCGAAGGCTGAGCTTAGCCGGAGCCGGGTGAGGGGGCGGTTCGTTTCGATGTCTAGAGCTGCCGCGACGAGCGGCAATCGCCAGAGCGATACCGGACGAGCGGAGCGGTGACGACTCCGCCCATGCAGGGTTCGCTCTAGCGGTGGGCGTCACGCCGTCTGGCGTTGCTGGCTGCGGGCCTTCAAGCGTTCCCGCATCATCGCCTGGCCGCTTTCGGTGCCGTCGTGGAAGCTGCCGAAGAACGTGTCCATGGGCACTTCGAGCGTGCCGTAGTTCACCTCGAAATAGCGGTGGTGCATCTGGTGATGGAAGTTGCCGAGATGCAGGCGCTTGCGGCCGCCGGCCCAGAGACCTTCGAAGCCGGTGTGGGTGACGACGGCGTAGAGGCCGAAGAACATCAGGTGGCAGACCAGATGCACCGGATGGGTCGGCACGACGAAGTGCACCAGGGCCGTGCCGAAGAACAGCAGGTGCTCGACGGGGTGCATCGACAGGCCCGACCAGGGGCCGACGTCCGTGTTGCGGTGATGCAGGGCATGGAAGCGGTAGAGCGGCGCGCTGTGCAGCAGCCTGTGGATCAGGAAGAAGTAGAAGCTCTCCCAGATCGGAATGAGGGCGAAGACCGCGACGAACCAGACCGGGCCGTCGGACCAGGTCCAGACCGGGGCGAGGCCGTTGGCCATGGCCCACCAGATCAGCGCCTCGTAGCCGGACCAGATGGTCACGCCGGAGGCGACGGCCCAGAAGACGTTGTCCCAGTATTGATCGCCGAAGGTGAAGGCGCGGCCGCGGCGCGGGTAGGGCCGGGGGTCGTACTTCCGGTCCCGGCCCTGCAGGCCGAGGCGGTGGAACAGCAGGTGCAGGCCCTGCGCCAGGGCCGTGACCAGGATCAGGTTGCGCAGCAGGATCTCGCCGATCCACCAGCCCGGCCGCGCCGCTTCCGCCAGGCTCGGGCTGGCCCAGGCCCAGGCGGCGAAGGCCAGGGCGACGATGGCCATGTTGATCGAGACCGGAAACCAGCTCCGCCACCACCAGCCGAAGGCGGCGGCCGGTTGCGGCGGCCATTGCCATAGCGGGTTGACCGTCAAGGGCAGGGCGTCCGGGACGTGGTTCCATTCGCTGCGGGACACCGGTGCGACGATCCTTGCGAAGCGTGCGTGAGGCGGTCTCAAGGCCGCCACGATAGTGTGTCGGTGATCGCACCGCCAAGATGTCCTGAAAGCGGCGCTCAGCCCCGCGTCTCGGTCGGACAGTGGAACCGGAATCCGACCTTCCCGGCGCGGCGGGGTTAAGGATCAGATGTTGGTGATGCCCAGGCCGACCGCGGCGACGACGAAGATCGCGGCGATGATCCGGTTGGAGATGCGCCGGGCGCGCGGCGTCGGCACCGACTACCCGAGCGTATGGCCGAGCAGGGAATAGGTGGCGTGCACGGCGAAGGAGGAGAGCGCGCCGCAAAGCCCGAGCACCAGGAGCTGCGGCACCAGGGGCTGCTCCGCGACGACGGTCTGCGGGAAGACGACGGCGATGAAGATCATCACCTTGGGATTGGTGAAGCAGATCAGCGCGCCTTGCAGATAGATCTTGCGATAGGCGGCGGTCTCGAAGGCGCCGTCGAGTCGCGCGCCGCCGTCGGCCTGCCAGAGCTTGACCGCGAGGTAGAGCAGGTAGCCGACGCCGATCCAGCGCAAGACGTTGAGCAGCGGCCGAAACTGCGACTCGGCGAAATCGAGGCCGAAGGCGACGACGGCCAGGTAGGTCATCAGCGCCGTGACGAAGCCCAGGGCGCCGACCAGCCCCGCGCCGAAGCCGTAGCGGCTGCTGATCGAGACGGTGAAGGCGCTGTTGCCGCCGGGGGCCGCCGCCGCGGCGACCCAGATGCCGGTGAAGGTCGCCAGCCGGGCGACGTCGGGTTCATAGCCCATGGGGAGCCGTCGGACGCGCGCAGCCCGCGATGGAACATTTGTTATTGTCGTCGCGCCGAACAGGCAATTTTCCAATGAAAATTATCATAATCATGAAGTTTTCTTTCTTTCCCGATTGACCCTGCCGCCGCGCGCGCCTAGTGTGCGTTGCAGCAGTTTCGGAGACGTGCTCGATGTCAGCGCTGGTCGTCGTCGTGGGGAGAAGGCGCGTGGTTCCCTAGCGGATACCACAAGGAGACCCCACGCGCCCCCGCCTAGAACCGGGGGCGTTTTTTTGTGCCCGAACGCTCTCGACAAGAGCACCGCATCCAAGAGGTTCCCCGATGTTTCGCGCCGCCGCTTCGCCGCCCTCGATGGCCACTCTGGTGATCCTCACCGCGCTGTCGACCTTGGCGCTCAACATGTTCCTGCCGTCGCTGTCGGCCATGGCGGTGGACTTCGAGGTCGACTATGCGCTGGTCGCTCTGGCCATCGCGGGCTACCTCGGCATCACCGCCTTGCTGATGCTGATCATGGGGCCCCTGTCGGACCGCTTCGGCCGGCGGCCCGTGCTGCTGGTCGGCTTGGCGGTCTTCACCGCCGCCTCGTTGGTCTGCGCGCTGACCGAGGACATCTGGATCTTCCTCGCCTTTCGCGTCTGCCAGGGGACCGTGATCGCCGGCTGGGCTTTGTCGCTCGCGGCGATCCGCGACACCGTTCCGGAGCAGGAGGCGGCCAGCAAGATCGGCTACGTCACCATGGCCATGGCGGTCGGCCCCATGACCGGGCCCGTGGTCGGCGGGGCGCTCGAGGAGCTGTTCGGCTGGCGCGCGAACTTCTGGGCCTTCACGCTCTTCGGCGCCGCGGCCTTCTGCCTGACCTGGCTCGACCTCGGCGAGACGAACCGCAGCCGCTCGGCGAGTTTCGGCGCGCAGTTCCGCGCCTACCCGGAGCTCTTCCTGTCGCGGCGCTTCTGGGGCTTCGCGCTCTGCCTGGCCTTCTCGGTCGGCGCTTTCTACACCTTCCTGACCGGCGCACCCCTGGTGGCGGTCAGCCTGCTGGGGCTCTCGCCGGCGGAGCTGGGTTTCTACCTGGGCACCATCACCGCCGGCTTCGCCTTCGGCTCCTTCCTTTCCGGCCGCTTCGCCAAGCGCCATGCCCTGACCAGCATGATGATCGTCGGGCGCCTGGTCGCGGCGGCCGGCTTGTTGCTCGGCTTCGCCCTGTTCCTGGCCGGGCAGGTGCACGTCCTGTCCCTGTTCGGCGCGACGATCTTCGTCGGCCTCGGCAACGGCCTGACCATGCCGAGCAGCAACGCCGGGGCGCTCTCCGTGCGGCCCAAGCTGGCCGGCAGCGCCGCCGGCCTCGCCGGCGCCTTGGCCGTCGGCATCGGTGCGCTGCTGACCTCGATCACCGGCGCGGTGGTCAACGAGGCGACCGGCGTCTACGGTCTTCTCGGCATGATGCTGGCCTGCGTCGCCTTGTCCCTGCTCGCCGCGCTCTCGGTGCTCTGGATCGACCGCCGCGAGGGGGCGGTGCGCGCCGTCGAACTGACCTAGAATGACCCTATGACGGATATCCGACCCTTCGAGCTCGCGGTGCCCGAGGCGACCCTAAGCGAGATCCGCGCCAGGGTTGCCGGCTACCCCTGGCACGAGATGCCCGACGACGGCGGCTGGGACTACGGCACCAACCTCGACTATCTGCAGGCGCTCTGCGCCTATTGGGTCGAGCGTTTCGACTGGCGGGCCCAGGAGGCGGCGATCAACCGCTTCGACCACTTCATAGCCCCGGTCGAGGGCATCGACCTGCACTTCATCCACGAGAAGGGCAGCGGGCCGGCGCCGCTGCCTCTGCTGATCAGCCATGGCTGGCCCGGCTCGGTGGTCGAGTTCCTCGACATCATCGAGCCCCTGGCACACCCGGAGCGATTCGGCGGCCGGGCAGAGGATGCCTTCGACGTCATTGCACCGTCGCTGCCCGGCTTCGCCTTCTCCGGCCGGCCGCCGCGGCCCTACGGCCCGCGCAAGATGGCCGCGCTCTTCGCCCGGCTGATGACCGAGGTCCTGGGCTACGAGGGCTACCTCGCCCAGGGCGGCGACTGGGGCGGCGCGATCACGACCTGGCTCGGCTTCGAACACACGCCGGCCTGCCGGGCGATACATATCAACATCCTGACCATGCGCGCGGCGGACGGCCCGCAGGGCCCGGAAGAGCAGGCCTGGGCCGAGCGTTTCGCGCGCGAGCAGATCATGCAGGAAGGCTACCGGACCCAGCAGGCGACCAAGCCGCAGACCCTGAGCTACGCCATGATGGACAGCCCGGTCGGCACCGCCGCCTGGATCCTCGAGAAGTTCCACGGCTGGTCGGCCATCGAGGGCGACGACCCGGAAAGCGCCCACGACCGGGACCGGATGCTGGCCAACATCATGGTCTACATCGTCACGCGCAGCTTCAACACGGCCTCGTGGATCTACTACGGCCGCCGCGAGGAGGGCGGACGCCTGCTCTCGCCCGAGGGTCGGCGCGTCGAGGTGCCGACCGCCTGCGCCATCTTCCCCAAGGAGATGCTGTCCTGGCCGCCGCGCTCCTACGTCGAGCGGCTCTACAACGTGCAGCGCTGGACCGAAATGCCCAGGGGCGGCCACTTCGCCGCCCTGGAAGAGCCCGAGCTGCTGATCGAGGACATCAGGGCCTTCGCCCGCGGCCTCCGCTAGAGCGTTCTTCGCTCACGCGGAATCACGGCACCGGCCCGGTGCCGTCCGATCGGAAAACGTCTAGTGCGCCTCGGGATAGCCGACGACGAAGTCGGTCAGGACCTGGCAGGCTTTGTGGAAGTCCTCGAGATCCATCGCCTCGTCGGGATTGTGGCTGCCGCGGTCGTTGCGGATGAAGAGCATGGCGGTCGGGATGCCGGCTTCGATGAAGGCGCCGGCGTCGTGGCCGGCGCCGCTCGGCATGGACTTGGCGGCGATGCCGCGCGACTGCGCCAGGCGCGCGAAGGTCTCGCGGATGTCAGGGTCCATCGGCAGGATGGCCGGGCCGCTGTCCGCCCCGAAATCGAAGCGAACGCCGTGCTCTTGCGCGAGGGCGTCGGCATGGGCGGCCAAGGTCTCGCGGACTCCCTGCATCACCGCGTCGTGACAGCCGCGCGCGTCGAGGCAGAAGCGGACCTCTCCCGGCACGCGGCTGAAGCTGTGCAGCTCCGCGTCGGTCGCGACGATGCCGAAGGTGAAGACGGTCTCGTGACCCGCCGCCTCCAGCTCGCGCCAGTATGCGTTGACGCGGGCGATGAAGTCGCCGAGGGCCGCGACGGCGTCATGGCGATAGGCGCGTGGCGCGCCGCCGGCGTGGGCATAGCTGCCGAGGATCCCGGCATCCCGGAAGCGCGGACCGCCCATGATCGCCTCGACGATGCCGATGGCGAATCCCTCGGCGGCGAGCACGGGGCCCTGTTCGATGTGCGGCTCCAGGAAGCAGGCGACCTTGGCCCGATCGAGAGCGCGCTCGCCGACGCGCACGGCCTGCGGATCGAAGCCGCTCTCCAGCAAACAATCGGCGAGGCTCTTGCCGCTATCGACGTGCCGCAGGTCGTCCAGCTTGTCGGGCGACAGCAGGCCGAGCGCCATGCGGCTGCCGAGCCAGGTCTCGGGGAGCCAGCAGCCCTCCTCGGCCCTGAGCCCTACGACGCCGACGTCCCGGCTCAAGGGGAGGCCGGCGTCGCGCAAGCCCGCAAGGACGGAAAGACCCGCGACGACACCGGCGGCGCCGTCGAAGTTGCCGCCTTGCCGCACGGAGTCGAGATGCGAGCCGATCAGGATCATCGGCGCCGCGCGTCGCCGCCCGGGCAGCGTGACGTAGGTGTTGCCGACGAAATCCTTGGTCACCTCGAGGCCCAAGGCCTTGCCCTGCTCGGCCAGGAGATCGTGTGCCGCCTGCTCGCCGGGGCCATAGCTGTCGCGGGTGATGCCCGGACCGTCGGCCGTGCGCTGCCGAAGCGCCTCGAAGACCTGCGCTGCGAGGCGGATGTCCGGCTCGGCGGAATGGCACGCCGACATGCTGCGCTCCTCGCCCATGGCAGGGGTCTGTATCCACGCGCTGGCTAGGGTGGGCTGACAAGGATAGGGGAAGGGCCGGGAGGGCCGACAATACCCATTTCGGCGGCATTGATGCCGACAGGGTCTCACCTCGGCCCTGCGGGCCTTCGGGCGCGCCTCTCAGCCTCTTGGCCGGCCGGCGGCTGCCGCCTGCCGGCCACTTGATTCAGCGCAAAGGCGGCGCCTTGCGCCTTGGCTAGGCTCGAACTCAAGTGCCGGGTTGCTTGTTGGGGAGAGCACGGAGATGACCGTCAAGATCGCGGACCTGATGGCCAAGCGGGTGTTGACCGCCACGCCGCACCAGACGGTGGGGCACGTGCGGGGCGTGATGGCACGCAACCGCATCCACTCGCTGCCGGTCGTCGGCCCCGACAAGGAGCCGCTCGGCATCGTCACCACGGCCGACCTGGCCCGCCGGGTCAAGGAAGAGTCGCCGGTCGGCCGGATCATGACGCGCGAGGTCACGGTCGTGCCGGCCTACAACGGCGTCGAGGTGGCCGCGCGGATCATGCGCAAGCACAAGATCCACCACGTGGTCGTCACCCACGAGAAGCGCGTGGTCGGCCTGATCAGCTCCTTCGACCTGTTGAAGCTGGTCGAGGGCCACCGCTACGTCGCCAAGAACACGCCGACGGCGCCGAAGCGCAAGAGGAAGGCCGGCTAGGGCATTCCCTGCTTGTCCGGAACGGCACCGGCCCGCTCGTCCGGCGGCCTTCGACATCGAAACGAACCGCCCCCTCACCCGGCTCCGGCTAGGCTCGGCTGCGCCTCACCAAGCCTGCGCATCCCTCTCCCCCGTCGGGGGAGAGGGCCGTGGAGGCTTAGCGAAGCCGAAGGCTGAGCTTAGCCGGAGC